>NZ_JBDJAW010000013.1 GCF_039649665.1 Microbispora sp. ZYX-F-249
GCACCCAGGGTGCCGACGTCCTTCAGCGCGATGTCGACGAGGTGACCACGGAGCCTGTAGTCGACGTCGAAGTTGCCCCAGTAGGTCGCCTTGTACCAGCCGTTGTCCTTGGCGAAGTAGAAGGCCTTGCCGTCGGCCGACCAGCCGCCGTTGCCGAACTCCTCCTTGGAGACCCGGGTGACCTCGGTGCCCCACGTCCTGTCCTGGTAGGTGGACGTGCCGTGCTCCTTGGCCTGGTTCTCCAGGGTGGCCTGGTTCGCCGGGACGTTGCCGCCGAGCTGAGCCTTGGTGGCGGGGGCCTTCTGCGAGTCCGGCGTGTGGAGGCGGACGCGCTTGGTGTAGTCCACCACGGGCACGATCTTGCCCGCGAAGCCGGTGCTCTTGAGCTCCAGCTCCTTCTGGGCCTTCTCGGCCTCGGCCTTGGTCTCGAACGTGCGGTTGTCCACCCAGTTCTTGACCTTGTCCACCGACGCGCCGGTGACCTGGACGCCGTTGTAGACCGTCACGAACGCGTAGTCGCGGTCGCCGTCCTCGTACACGTCGAAGTCGTAGTGGGTGTACGCGGTCTTACCGACGTAGATGCCCCACGGGGTCTTGCCCTGGTAGTAACCCGGGATGAACACCCACTTGTCGAGGGTGTTCTTGTTGCTCACCGTGTCGTAGACGCAGTGACCCGCGGTGGCGACCAGGTTCTTCCACTGGCTCTGGACAGCGGTCGCGGAGCACCAGTGCGGCTTGCCGTCGCCACCGATGAAGAACACCTTGCCGGTGGTCTTCGGCAGGTTGACGTTCTTCAGGTTGCTCGTGGTGGCCTTCTGGTCACCGCTCGAGCCCACCACGCCGGCCTTGCTGTCGGCCGAGGCGCCACCGGTCGACACGTGCTTGGACGGCACGGTCGTCTCGACGTTGTACGGCGTGGCGTTGATCAGGTTGGCCTTGGCCTGGCCGTACCAGAACGCGGCGACCTGCTTGGCGGCGAAGTTCGTGTTGGCCAGGTTAACGGGCGGGGCGACGTCGGTGTCGGCCTGAGCCGGCGCGGCGACGGCGGCAGCGGCCAGCAGGCCCGCCGCGATCCCGCCCAGAGCGAGGGTGCGCTTCATGGATTTCTCCCAGGTCTGTCGTGGGACGCCACTTGCGCCCCATCCGTCAGTGAAGGATCGAGAAGAAAGCTATAGGAGAGTTTCGTGAGGTGTAAGAGCATTCGCGGCCTCCGCCCGGGTGCCGGCGGCACCCCCGTCACGCCGTGCGGACGCGTTTTGCCTGATCATTTACGTCGTGCATCAATCTTCCTGACGGCGCCGTTCAGCCTCGAATGTGAGCTAAATCACAGGTTTGAATGAAACCGGCAGCGCGGGGATCGCGTCCAAATCGGCCCGTCGGTGGAGGTGGGCAGCGGACGTGGGGGACGTTGCCGCGATGACGGGCTTTGGCCTGTTTCGAGGGCTTATGTCGCAGGTCAGGTGCCATTCGGCCGTGTCGCGGAGCCGGCCTCGCACGTCCGGCACGGGCCGCTCCCGCCGTCCCGACGCCTCCGCGTACGCCGCTGATCCACGGAATCTCACGGGCGGACATCTCGTCGCGCTCGCCGGTACGGAGACGTCGGCCGCGGCAGAGAATTTGGACCGGTCCGAACAAACGCCATTGGTTATTGCATCGGTCCAATCGGTATTCAGCCGCGTCCCGATTCATCGGCAGCGAAGTCCATGACCGCCTTGGTCAAGGCCGGAGGGAGAGGAAAGCGGGCCTACCGCGGCTGCGCGCGGCAATTCAGGTGGCCGGATCCGGGCGTGGCACAGCCCTCAAGGCCGGCCGTACGGCCCTCAGAGGGGGCTCTGGCGGCCGTCTTGGGCGGCCGGGGCGCACGGGGAGACACCGACGCGTGCGGTGGGACCCGGATCACGCGGATGACAGCGGCTCGCGGCGCGCAGGAGACCGCAGAGGAGACGGCGCGTCCGGGGAGTCTCCGGAAAAAACGAAAGGGCCCGGATGGACAAGCCATCCGGGCCCTTCCTGACGCCGTCAGGAGTCAGAACACTCAGACGATGCGGCCGGAGTGGAACTTCGCGGCGTACTGGTAGACGGCCAGGGTCTCACCGTCGAAGTACGGCGAGATGCTGGTGTCGATGCGGCTGTTGCCGTCCACGTCGCCCAGGCCGATGGTCACACCGTTCAGGTAACCGAGGCGCTTGGCGCTGCTGTAGCGGAACAGCCAGGACGAGCCGATCGAGCCCTCGCCCGTGAACGAGGTCTTGACCCCGACGAGCTCCTCGCCCTTGACGGACGGGACGCTCACCTTGAAGGTCTTGCCGTACGCCCACTTGAGGGTCTGGCCGGTGAAGGCGTAGTTGCCGTCCGGGTGCGACCCGCTCGGGTAACCGAACACGAAGACGTTCGTGCCGATCTTCTGGTTGTAGGCCAGGCCCTGACCGCCGACGTTGTCGCCGAGACGCCCCACGTCCTTCAGGGTGATCTTCAGCGTGCCGTGCGGCTTGTGGTCGTTGCGGACCGACTTCGCCCAGAACGTCCGGGCGTAGTACTTGTACTTCGGCCGGTGGTTGTTGTCGTCGCAGTGGTCCTTGCCGCCGCGCCCGCGCTCGTTGTCGCCCCCGAAGTTGCTGCGGGGACCACGGTCGTCGTCGCACCAGTCCGGCTTGCCGGTCGGCTTGCCGGTCGGGGTGGCACTCGGCGACGGGGACGGGGAGGCCGAGGCCGACGGCGAGGGGCTCGGCGAAGGCGTGGCGGACGGCGAGGGGGAGGGGGTGTGCCCGGGGCGGCCCCTGTCCCCGTCGTTGCCGCCGACCTTCAGGAGGGTGACGTCGTCCGCGGCAGCCCTGGGGCCGTGACCCGGTCCGCCGTGGCCGTGGTCGTCGCGGTCCCAGACCTTCTTGCGGAAGTACAGCGTCTTGCCGTCGCCGCTCTCGTAGGAGTCGAAACGGCTGTTGTACTGGCGCTCGCTGATCTCGCGGGTCTCGACGCCCGTGCCCTTGGCCCAGGGGCCGTTGCCGGTGAGGTCCCTGCCCCTGTTCAGGGCCTTGAACTCGTCCACGGACAGACGCTTGACGTACGAGCGGTCGTCGTGACCGCGTCCACGGTGGTCGTCGCGCCCGTGGTGGTCGTCGCGGCCGTGGTGGTCGTCGCGGCCGTGGTGGTCGTCGCGGCCGTGGTGGTCGTCGCGCCCGTGGTTGTGTCCGCGGTGGTCGTCGCGGCCGTACCGGTCGTAGCTGACGTCGGTGACCTGGACGCCGTTGTAGACCGTCACGAACGCGTAGTCGCGGTCGCCGTCCTCGTAGACGTCGTAGTCGTAGTGGGTGTAGGCGGTCTTGCCGACGTAGATGCCCCACGGGGTCTTGCCCTGGTAGTAACCCGGGATGAAGACCCACTTGTCGAGCGTGGCCTTGTTGCTCGCCGTGTCGTAGACACAGTGACCGGCGGTCGCCACCAGGTTCTTGTACCCGCTCTGCACCGAGGTGGCCGAGCACCAGTGCGGCCTGTGGTCGGCGCCGATGAAGAACACCTTGCCCACGGTGCGGGGGAGGTTGACGTTCTTCAGGTTGCCGGTGGAGGCCTTCTGGTCGCCGCTGGAGCCGACGACGCCCGCCTTGCTGCTGGCGGAGGTCCCGCCGGTCGAGACGTGCTTGGTCGGGAGCTTGGTCTCGACGTTGTACGGCGTCGCGTTGATCAGGTTGGCCCGGGCCTCGCCGAACCAGAACGCGGCCACCTGCTGCGCGGCGAAGTTGGTCTTCGCGAGGTTGATGGCCGGGATCTTGTCGTCGGCTTGGGCCGGAGAGGCGACGATTGCGGAGGCCAGGAGGCCGGCCGCGACGCCGCCGAGAGCGAGAGTGCGCTTCAAGGTGAATCTCCCTGGTCTGTCGTGGGGCGTCACTTGCGCCCCATGCGTCAGTGAAGGAACTGATGGAAGTTATAACGAAGAAAGCCTCTGAAAACAGAAATTTCAGAATTTGCTATCAGCGCCCACAGGGTCTCCACGCGCCGTCCCGGCGGCTCCGCCGTACGTCTACGGGCATCGTCTCCGCTGATCACGTAGCCATCGAGAGTCCCTCATTCGGTGGCCGTGCTGGACCGGTCCAGGGATAAATGTGAGGAAAATCACATCGAGGGGGAGTTGTGTCACTGCGGAGAGTGAAGCCAGCAAGCTGGTGACGAATAGCCGCTTACGCCGTCGAAAGCGTCAAAAGCGACAAACGGCAGAGAATGGCATTTCCGGGTCGCGAGGAGGGCGTCCGCCGGCTGTCGAGCCGGCGGAGGTGGAGCCGGCTCAGTGAGCTGTCCCGTTGGAGGTGTCGAAGGGGACCAGGAGCGTGCGCAGCAGCCCGGCGAGGGCCTGCTGCTCGTGCTGTTCGAGACCGGCCAGCAACTCGCGTTCCCGGCGCAGCAGGTCGGCGAAGGCGTCGTCCACGCGGTGCCTTCCGGCAGGGGTGAGCCGCACGAGCACGCCGCGACGGTCCTCGGGGTCGGGGCGCCGGGTGACCAGGCCGGCGGCGGCGAGCCTGTCGATGCGGTTCGTCATCGTGCCCGAGGTGACAAGAGTGGCGCGCAGCAGCGCCCCCGGGCTGAGCTCGTACGGCTCGCCCGCGCGACGCAGGGCCGTCAGCACGTCGAACTCCCATGACTCCATGTCGTGGGAGGCGAAGGCCGCGCGGCGCTCACGCTCAAGGTGCCGGCTCAACCGGGACACGCGGCTCAGCACTTCGAGAGGCGTCACGTCCAGGTCCGGGCGCTCCTGCTTCCAGGCCGCTACCAGCCGGTCCACCTCGTCCTCGGCGGGCCTCGAGAAGGTCATGGGCCGAGTTTAGCTTCTCTTGACATCGAGATATCTCCCGCGATATCGAGTATCTCGACATCAAGATAATGGAGGCGTGGACATGTGGGATCCGGAGGTCTACGGGCGCTACGCGACGGAGCGCGGCCGCCCCTTCTACGAGCTCATCGCCCGGGTGAACGCCCGATCGCCCCGGTACGTCGTCGATCTCGGCTGCGGCACCGGAGAGCTCACGGCGACCCTGTGCGATCGCTGGCCCGGCGCCCACGTGCACGGCGTCGACTCCTCGCCGGAGATGATCGCCAAGGCGCCGCCCGGGCCGACGTTCGAGACGGCCGACGTCCGCGACTGGCGCCCGCCGCGGCCGGTCGACGTGATCGTCTCGAACGCGCTCCTGCAGTGGATCCCGGAGCACCCCGACCTGCTGCGCCGGTGGAGGGGCCACCTGACCGAGGGCGGCTGGCTCGCCTTCCAGATCCCCGGCAACTTCCACGCGCCGAGCCACGCCGTCGTCCGCGAGCTGTGCCGTACGACCTGGCGGGAGGAGCTGGGCGACGTGTGGCGGGGGACGCCGGTCGGGGACCCGGCCGACTACGTGGACCTGCTCGCGGGGCTCGGCTTCGTCGTGGACGCGTGGGAGACCACGTACACCCACATCCTGCCGGGGGAGGACCCGGTGCTCGGCTGGATCAAGGGCACGGCACTGCGGCCCATGCTCGACCGGCTGCCGGCCGGGCGGCAGGCCGCCTTCCTCGCCGACTGCGCGCGTGCTCTGCGCGAGGCCTACCCGCCCAGGCCGTACGGCACGCCGTTTCCATTCCGGCGGATCTTCGTGGCCGCGCATCTTTGAAATCTGTTCACTTTCGCGTGGCAGTATGACCGCCGACCGGGACACCACAAGGGGGAACGGTGGCGCTGGAAATAGAGGACAAGTTCGACGTTCCGGAGGGTTTCGTCCTTCCCGGCCTCGGTGGCCTGCCGGGGTGCGAAGGGGTGGCCGAGCCGCTTTCCCACCGGTTGACCGCCGTCTACTTCGACACCCCCGACCTGCGGCTGGCGGCCCGGGGCGTCACCCTGCGCCGGCGGCGCGGCGGGGACGACGAGGGCTGGCATCTCAAGCTGCCCAGAACCAAGGGCGCGCGCCGGGAGATCACCCGGCCGCTCACCCGCAGCGCCAAGGTGGTGCCCGCCGAGCTGGCCGGCCTCGTGCTTGCGTACACGCGGGGCGCCCCGCTCGCGCCGGTGGCCCAGCTGGAGACCCGTCGCGGGATCACCCGGCTGCTCGGGCCGGGCGACACGGTGCTCGTGGAGATCGCCGACGATCGGGTCAAGGGCACGGTGCTCGGCGACGAGCCGGTGGTGCGGCGCTGGCGCGAGGTCGAGGCCGAGCTCAAGGAGGGCGATCGCGACCTCCTGAAGAAGGTGGCCAAGCGCCTGCGCAAGGCGGGCGCCACTCCTGCCGTCAGCGCGAGCAAGCTCGCCCGCGTCCTGGGTGACCGCATACCCGCGCCGCGGCCGGTGACCCGGCCCGAGCCCGGTTCCGCCGGGGAGGTCGTCGCCGCCTATCTCCGCGCCCACGTCGCCGCGCTGCTCGCGCGGGACCCGTACGTGCGGCTGGCCGAGGAGGACGCCGTCCACAAGGCCAGGGTCTCCTGCCGCCGTCTGCGCAGCGCGCTCAAGGCGTTCAGACGGATCGTCGCCGGCACCGAGGAGCTCCGGGAGGAGCTCAAGTGGCTCGGCGAGGTGCTGGGCGAGGCCCGCGACCTGGAGGTCCTCCGGGCCCGCTTCGCCGCCCGGCTCGACGACGTCGACCCCCGCTTCGTCACCGAGGACGCGCGCCGCAGGCTGGGGGACGACCTGCGGGCCAGGGAGCACGACGCGTACGAGCACATCCGGGCGGCCCTCGGCGGGGAGCGTTACTTCGCCCTGCTCGACGCCCTCGACGCGCTGGCCGCCGACCCGCCGCTGACGGCCATGGCGGCCAAGAAGGCGGACAAGGCGCTGCCGAAGATCGTGGACAAAGCGTGGCGCCGGGTGACCGACGCCTACGACGCGGCGCGGCGCGTTGAGGAGGGCGAGGAGCGGGAGACGGCCATGCACGAGGTGCGCAAGGCCGCCAAGCGCGCCCGCTACACGGCCGAGGCCGCCGGCATGCCCGGCCGGGCCGAGCGCGCCGAGCGGGTGCAGGAGGTGCTCGGACGGCACCAGGACGGCGTCGTCGCCCAGGGCGTGCTGCTGGAGGAGGCCGAACGGGCCAGGCAGGCGGGGGAGGACACCTTCACCTACGGCATGCTCGCCGGCATCGAGAGCGCCGAGGCCGCCCGGGCCCACGAGGAGTTCCCCGCCGTCTGGTCCCACCTCCCCCACTCCGCGTGATCTTGTAGTTTGTCGCAAGTATGGCGGGTGAGCTGCACAGAATTCCGTTGTGATCTTGCAAGCGATCAAGCTAATACTGGCTGACCTGCCCGAACGGTCCTCGTGATCTTGCAGATGCCGGCACGGTGCAAGATCAGGGAATGCATAGTCCCTGGTCAGCTCACGTCCGGCGTCGACGGCTGCATGATCACGAAGTGTTCTTCCCAAGGTCAGCGGCAGTCCCTGCGACAAATTACAAGATCACGCGGGGGGTTAGGTGGTGTAGCGCTCCAGGCTCACCACGTGCTCGCCCGCGTCGACGGCACCCGCGTTGTCGACGGCACCCGCGTTGTCGACGGCACCCGCGTTGTCGGCGGCCTCCGCTTCGTCGATGGCACCCCCGTTGCCGGCGGCACCCGCGCGGTCCACCGCCCGGTGGAGTACGGCGAAGCCGCCCTTGGCGAGGTTGCGGTCGCCCGTGCCGTACGGCGCCCGGCGGGCCATGTCCAGCAGGTCCGGCAGGACCTTGCCGTGGCTGCAGAGCACCGCGGGCTCGGGCTCGGCCAGCAGGTCGCGGACGATGCGCTCCGCCGCGCGCGGGTCGTAGCCGCTCTCCGACAGCGCCTCCTCCGTGCGCACCTCCAGCCCGTGCCGCTCGGCGTACGGCCGCAGCGTCTGGGTGCAGCGCCTGCTGTGCGAGCTGACCAGCGTGATCGGGCGGTAGGCCCCCAGCACCGTGGCCAGAATCTCGGCCTGGGCGTGTCCGTGCTGGTCCAGCGGGCGCAGGTCGTCGTCGCCCTGCCACTCCTGCCGGGAGCCCGCCAGCGCGTGCCGCAGCAGGATCAGCGGCATGGTGACGAGGGGAGCGGCGCCGACCGCACGCAGCAGGCTGCGGTCCCAGGGGTAGGTGAGGCGCCGCCTCGCCTCCTCGATCGGCAGCCAGGCGACCTCGTCGACCTCGTGCCCGTCGCCGCCGATCGCATGCTGGTACCCCGGAGCGTGGGCGAGCCAGTAGTCCACCCGCTTGAGCCGGCCGCCGCGCATGTAGTGCACGGGCGGGAGCGCGCGGCCGAGCACCACCCGCAGGCCGGTCTCCTCCCACACCTCGCGCAGGGCCGCCGCGATCACGTGCTCGCCGTGCTTGAGCTTCCCCTTGGGCAGGCTCCAGTCGCGGTACGCCGGCCGGTGGACCACGGCGACCTCCGGGTCGTCGGCGTTCCCCCGCCAGACGACCGCGCCGGCCGCCCTGATCATGCCGCCGCCCATCATTCGGCCCCGTCGTCCACGGCCCGCCAGCGGCGGCTCGCGATCAGGTGGTGCTGGAGATCCACCTCGCCCCGGTGGCGCAGCCACTTGCCGTCCGAGTGCAGCGTCCAGGCCGTGGTGGTGTCCTCGAACGCCATGTCGAGCAGGTGGGACAGATACCTGCGATGCTCCGGGCTGGCGACCTTCACCAGCGCCTCGACGCGGCGGTCGAGGTTGCGGCGCATCAGGTCGGCGCTGCCGATCCACAGCTCGGTCCGCCGGCCGCCGCCGAACTCGTAGATCCGGGAGTGTTCCAGGAACCGCCCGAGAACGCTGCGTACGCGGATCGTCTCGGACAGGCCGGGCACACCAGGACGGAGCGTGCAGATGCCGCGCACCCACAGATCGACCGGCACCCCGGCCTGCGAGGCCCGGTACAACGCGTCGATGACGGGCTCGTCCACCAGCGAGTTCGTCTTGATCCGGATCCGCGCCGCACGGCCCGCCCTGCGGTGGGCGATCTCCTGCTCGATCCGGGTGAGCAGGCCCTGCCGCAGCGAGTCGGGCGCGACCAGCAGCCTGCGGTAGTCGGACTGGTGGGAGTAGCCGGTCAGGTGGATGAACAGGTCCGTGACGTCCTCGCCCACCTGCCGGTCGGCGGTGAGCAGGCCGAAGTCCTCGTACTGCCGGGCCGTCTTGGGGTTGTAGTTGCCGGTGCCGATGTGGCAGTAGCGCCGCAGCTCGCCGCCCGCCTCCTGACGGACCACCATCGACAGCTTGCAGTGCGTCTTGAGACCGAGCACGCCGTACACGACGTGGCACCCGGCCGTCTCCAGCTTGCGCGCCCAGGAGATGTTCGCGTGCTCGTCGAACCTCGCCTTGATCTCCACCACGACCACGACCTGCTTGCCCGCCTCGGCCGCGTCGATCAGCGCGTCCACGATCGGCGAGTCGCCGCTGGTCCGGTAGAGGGTCTGCTTGATCGCCAGCACGTCCGGATCGGCCGCCGCCTCCTCCACGAACCGCTGCACGCTCGTCGCGAACGAGTCGTACGGGTGGTGGATGAGAATGTCGCGCTCGCGCAGGATGGTGAACAGGTCGTCCTCGGCGCTGATCGCCTCCGCGGGGACGAACGGCCGGTAGTGGAGCTCGGGACGGTCGAGGTCGGCGATGGCGTGCAGCCCGGTTAAGTCGAGCGGCCCGGGCAGACGGTAGATCTCGTTGCCGGCCACGCCCAGCTCGTCGACGAGCAGTTCCAGCACCTCGGGGGTGATGGTGTCCTCGACCTCCAGTCGGACCGGCGGCCCGAACCGGCGGCGCAGCAGCTCCCGCTCCAGCGCCTTCATCAGGTTCTCCGTGACGTCCTCGTCGATCTCCAGGTCCTCGTTCCTGGTCACCCGGAAGACGTGGTGCTGCACGATCTGCATGCCCTTGAACAGCTCGCCGAGGTGCGCCGCGATCACGTCCTCCAGCGGGACGAACCTGCTCGGCGAGGCGGTCACGAACCGGGGGAGCTGCGAGGGGACCTTCACCCGAGCGAACACCGTGTGGCCGTTCGCCGGGTTCCGCACCATCACGGCGAGGTTCAGGGAAAGCCCCGAGATGTACGGAAACGGGTGAGCGGGATCGACGGCCAGCGGCGTCAGCACCGGCCGGATCCGCTCACGGAAGAGCTTGCGCAGCGCCGTCCGCTCGTCCCTGGCGAGGTCGTCCCACCGGACGATCGCGATGCCCTCCTCGGCGAGCTCGGGGCAGATGCGGTCGTGGAAGACCGCCGCGTGCCTGCGCGCCAGGTCGTCGGCGACCGTCGCGATCCGCGTCAGCGCCTCGCTCGGCTTCAGCCCGCCCGGCGTCCGCAGCAGCAGGCCGGTCGCCATCCGCCGTCTGAGCCCGGCCACCCGTACGCGGAAGAACTCGTCCAGGTTGCTCGCGAAGATGGCGAGGAACCGCACACGTTCGAGCAGCGGCAGCGAGGAGTCCTCCGCCAACTCCAGGACACGCTCGTTGAACTGGAGCCAGCTCTCCTCGCGGTTGAGGAACCGATCGTTGGGCAGCGGCGCGTGCGCGGGGAGGTCGGCCTCCTCCGGCTCAGAGGCAGGGGAGCTTTGGGCGGACATATAACGAAATATGCCCTAACTCGTTGAACGGAACGTTAACTTCGTCGCAACGAAAGCGTCAGGCTATGGCGCTCGGCCGCCGTTTTCCCTGCTTGCGGCGCCCGCCGCCGGGTCTTCGTGAGCCGGCATGCCCTCGGTGGATCCGCGGGCGCCCGCCGTACGGGGGTCGTCCCGCGCGGCGGGCGGTCAGACCTCTCCCTGCTGCTGCCGTTCGAGTCCCTTGGCCCGCTCGCGCTGCAGGCGTTCCAGTTCCCTGGCCCGCTCGCGCTGGCGGCGTTCGAGCTCCTTCGCGCGCTCCCGCTGCTCGCGCTCCTGCGCCTTCTCCTGCTCGCGGCGGAGCTTGTCCTGCTCCTTCAGCTGCCGTTCGAGCTCCTTGGCGCGTTCGCGCTGCTCGCGCTCGCGTGCCTTCTCCTGCTCGCGCTGCTGGCGTTCGAGCTGCTTGGCGCGTTCGCGCTGCTCGCGCTCGCGTGCCTTCTCCTGCTCGCGGCGGAGCTTGTCCTGCTCCTTCGAGTCGCGCTCGGCGGGTCTCGCCGTACGGGTGTCCACGCTGGGGGACAGGACCAGGCCACGCGTCGCGCCGGTGAGCACCGGATTGGCGTCCAGGCCCGTCAGGCCGTTCCACGACAGGTTCACCAGATGGGCGGCGACCTCCTCGCGGCGCGGTTTGCGCACGTCGAGCCACCACTGGCCGGTGAGAGCGGTCATCCCCACGAGCATCTGGGCGTACATCGGCGCGAGCTTGGGGTCGTAGCCCCGCTCCTTGAACTCGTCCGCCAGCACGTCCTCCACCTGACTGGCGATGTCGCTGATCAGGCTGGCGAAGGTGCCCGTCCCGGACGCGGCGTGGGAGTCGCGGACCAGGATGCGGAAGCCCTCGCTGCTCTCCTCGATGTACTGGAGAAGAGCGAGCGCGGCCCGCTCCAGCTTGACGCGGGCGTGCGAGGCCGACAGGGCCTGGGTGACCAGGCTGAGCAGGCGCTGCATCTCCCGGTCGATGACGACGGCGTAGATGCCCTCCTTGCCGCCGAAGTGCTCGTACACCACGGGCTTGGACACCTTGGCGCTGGCCGCGATCTCCTCGACCGAGGTGCCGTCGAAGCCCTTGTCCGCGAACAGGGCACGGCCGACCTGGATCAGCTGCTCGCGCCGTTCCGCGCCGGTCATGCGTCTGCGGGATCGAGAGGACTCGCTCACGGGTTCCATCATGGCGGGTCGGGCGGCCCGGACCCGGCTCGGGACGGTCCCGGTTGCTGCCGGTTCGGCGGGAGTCGTCCCCGCAGGAGTCTGCCCGGCGGGAATGGCCGGAAGCGCGGGTACGGCCACCGCGGAGACGGAGGCCGTACGGATGCCGGAGCCGGCCGGCGCCGTGGGTGCGGAGGACGCCGCGGGTAAAGGAGGCACCGATGTGGGGGAAGCCGGTGAGGGGGACGTCGGTGCGAGGGTCAGGGCCGCCGTGTTCCGGAGAGCGGCCCTGCCGTCAGCGCTGACGGAGTCGTCAGGCAATGCGCTTCGCCGCCAGCCGCTCGGGAGTCGGCCAGCGCACGTCGTGAGCCCATCCGGCCTTCTCGAACCAGCGGATGAGACCCGCGCTGAGGTCGATCTGGCCCTTGAGTGCGCCGTGCCGGGCGCAGGTGGGGTCGGAGTGGTGCAGGTTGTGCCACGACTCGCCGAACGAGGGGATGGCCAGCCACCAGACGTTGCGGGACTTGTCGCGCGACTCGAACACCTCCTCGCCGAAGACGTGGCAGATGGAGTTGATCGACCAGGTGACGTGGTGCAGCAGCCCGATCCGGATCAGCGTGCCCCAGAAGAACGCGGTCAGCGCGCCCTGCCAGGACCAGGTGATCAGACCGCCGAGGGCCGGCGGGAGCAGCAGGGAGGTGATCGCCAGCGTGGGGAACCACCGGTGCAGCTTCATGATGTCCGGGTCCTTGAGCAGGTCCGGGGCGTACTTGGCGCGGTTGACGCGCTCGACCTCGAAGAGCCAGCCCACGTGGGCGTAGAGCAGGCCCTTGCACATCGACTTGAAGCCGGGCCCGAACCGCCACGGCGAGTGCGGGTCGCCCTCCTTGTCGGAGAACTTGTGGTGCTTGCGGTGGGCGGCGACCCAGTCCAGCACCGACATCTCCAGCGAGAGGCTGCCGGCGATCCCGAGCGCGATCTTCAGGGGCCGGTTGGCCTTGAACGAGCCGTGCGTGAAGTAGCGGTGGAACCCGACCGTGACCCCCAGGCCGGACACGACGTAGAAGACGCCGGCGATCGCGACGTCCGTCCAGCCGAGGCCCCATCCCCAGGCGAACGGCACCGCGACGATGACCGCGAGGATCGGAAGGCCGACGACGAGTGCGAAGACGACCAGATCGGCTTTGCTCTTGCCTTCGGGTTCGAAGTCGGGCTTCGGCTGTGGGGAGGGGCGGTCGGTTAGGACGGTCATGGGCTACCTCACGAAATGGGAAAGATTGTCTGGCTACGCAACCGTAACCTACGCCATCGTAAGTTAGGAATCCCTAAGAGCGAATGTGTGGAAGGTGACGCTCCGGGCCACATCTGGTGGCGAATCCACGCCTTGCACCAACGGTCGGCCATCTGGTAATGCCTCGTACTCGCTTCCGGCCGCGCCGTGATGCCGCGGCGTCCACCGCGACCTGCCCGCAATGCCGTCTCGATAACATCCGCAATCGCCGTATCTCGAGAGACATGCCAGGCGGCGGAGGTCATCCCGTTTCCGTGGTCCGAGGCCGGGCCGCGGCGACGAGGCGGGCGCCGAGCGCGCGGATGTGCTCGACGAGTTCGGGTGGCTCGTGCACCTCGAACGGGACGCCGAGCCGCGCGACCCGCGCGGCCAGCTCGTCGAGGGCGTTGGATCTTGGCGAGGGCGCGGAGCGAGGTCTCCTGGATGCCCGCCACGCCGGAGACGGCGGCGGTGCCCAGCCCGATGGCGACGGCGACCGCCTCGTCGTCGTCGAGCAGCAGCGGTGGGAGCCCGGCGCCGGCGCCGAGCCGGTAACCGGGGGTTCCCGCGCGTGGCTCACCCCCGCGGAGCTCGCCCGCCTCGGCCAGTACCGGGACCAGGACGGAGCGGGCTACATGATCCCCAGGCGACCCGGCCGCAGACCCTCGCGTTCGGGCTGCACGACTCGCCGGCGGCGCAACTGGCGTGGATCGCGGAGAAGTTCAAGGAGTGGACCGACCCGGCCCATGATCTGCCCGAGGACGCGGTGGACCTCGACCAGATGCTCACCGACGTGAGCATCCACTGGTTCACCCGCACCGCCGCCTCGGCCGCGCGTCTCTACAAGGAGGAACAGAAGACCTGGGGAGCTGCGGCCGAGTATTCCGCGCTGCCGCACGGTGTCGCCGTCCTCCCCGGCGATGCCGGGGTCCGGCGGATCGCCGGGCGCGAACACGACGTCGTGCACTGGTCCGAGTTCGACCGCGGCGGCCGCTTCGCCGCGATGGAGGCGCCCGACCTGCTCGTCGAGGACGTCAGGGCCTTCTTCCGCCCCCTCCGGTGAGCTTGCGCCCCCGGCCCGGCTCGCGGGGCCGGGCGGGGCGGCCGTGCGGAAGGACTGGGCGTGCCCGGGCCAGGGGGGAATCACTGGGAAAGACTGATGCTCAGTGAACGGTCGGCTCTGTATCCTGAGTGCGGATTCGGGCGGTCGCCGGAATCCGGCAAAGCGGGACGTTGTGCCCTTCCCGGGTCGTCTAGGGGCAAGACTACAGATTTTGGTTCTGTCAACGGAGGTTCGAATCCTCCCCCGGGAGCCTGTTCATCCGTCCGTCCGCGCCCCAGGGGGGCTGGTTCCCTCTTGGGGGACGGCAGGTAAGCTCACCTTGTCGAGCGGGTGACCGTGCGGTTCCTGGGTAGTGGACGCGTGGAAGCCGCAGCCGATCCCGTGTAAGCCGCGACGCCGAGGGAGCCTCAGTCCGTGAGTGTGCCGCGCCCGGCAGCCGTGATCGTCCTCGCCGCCGGCGAGGGCACCAGGATGAAATCGAAAACCCCCAAGGTCCTCCACGAGGTCTGTGGCCGTTCACTCGTGGACCACATGCTCGCCGCCGCGCGCGGCCTCGCCCCGGAGCGGCTGATCGTGGTCATCGGGCACGCGCGCGAGCAGGTCGGCGCCCATCTGGCGGCGACCGCGCCGGACGCCCGTACGGTCGTCCAGGACAAGCAGAACGGCACGGGCCACGCCGTTCGCACCGCCCTCGAAGCCGAGGGCCCGATCGACGGCACCGTCCTGGTGACGTACGGCGACACCCCGCTGCTGCGCACCGAGACCCTGGCGGCCCTGCTCGAACGGCACGCCGCCGACGGCAACGCCGTCACGGTGCTGACCGCCGTCGTCCCCGACCCGACCGGTTACGGCCGGATCGTGCGCGACGAGGACGGTGCGGTGCTGGAGATCGTCGAGGAGAAGGACGCCACACCCGGGCAGCGGGCGATCGCCGAGATGAACTCGGGCGTGTACGCCTTCGACGGCGCGCTGCTGGCCGACGGCCTGAAGCGGATCGGCGCCGCCAACGCCCAGGGCGAGGAGTACCTGACCGACGTGCTGGCCATCCTCCGCGAGGACGGCCACCGGGTGGGCGCGCACGTGGCCGCCGACCACGCCGAGGTCGAGGGCGTCAACGACCGCGTCCAGCTCGCCTTCGTCCGGCGCGTGCTCAACGACCGCATCCTGGAGGCGCACATGCGCGCCGGGGTGACCGTCGTCGACCCGGCCGGCACGTGGGTCGACGCCGGGGTCACGATCGAGCCCGACGCCGTGATCCATCCCGGCACCCAGCTGAAGGGCGCCACCCGGATCGGCGCGGGAGCGCAGGTCGGGCCGGGCACCACGCTCACCGACACGGTCGTCGGCGAGGACGCCGTCGTGCGCAACACCGTCTCCGACGGCGCCGAGATCGGCCCCGGCGCCGCCGTGGGTCCCTTCGCCTACCTGCGCCCCGGCACCGTGCTGGGCTCCACCGGCAAGATCGGCGCGTTCGTCGAGACCAAGAACGCGCGGATCGGCGAGGGCTCCAAGGTCCCCCATCTGACGTACGTCGGCGACGCGACGATCGGGGTCGGCTCCAACATCGGCGCCGCCTGTGTCTTCGTCAACTACGACGGCGTCGCCAAGCACCACACGGTCGTGGGCGACCACGTGCGTGTGGGCAGCGACAACATGCTCGTCGCCCCGGTCACGATCGGGGACGGCGCCTACACGGCCGCCGGATCGGTGATCACGTCGGACGTGCCGCCCGGGGCGATGGCGGTCGCCCGCGGCAAACAGCGCAACATCGAGGGCTGGGTGGTGCGCCGCCGCGCCGGCACCCGGTCCGCGGAGGCGGCCCTGCGGGCGACCGAAGCCCGCGACGCGGCCGCGGCGAACGGCGGAGACCCCGCCGATGACTAGTGCCGGTGATCAGTGCCGGCGATGAGGACCACCTGCGGCCCGCTTCCCCGCGGGCCGTACGGGGACAGGAAACACACGTACGAGGCGCGGTCCGACCGCGTAGCGCCGAAGGGCCAGGCCAGGAGGACACCGTGACCGACCACATCGACCGGGCGAAGGGGTTCGCGAGCCCCGGGCGAAGCGAGGGAACGGCGCCATGGCCGGCTCGGCCTCACCACGCCCGGTACGGCGAACAGGCTCGACACGCGAGGAGCGCGGCATGAGCGGCAAGAAGACGACCGGCGAGCGGAACCTGATGTTCTTCTCCGGCAGGTCCCACCCCGAGCTGGCCGAGGAGGTGGCGAACGCCCTCGGCGTCGAGATCACGCCGACCGCGCTGCGTGACTTCGCCAACGGCGAGATCTACGTGCGCTACCTGGAGTCCGTGCGCGGCTGCGACGCCTTCGTCATGCAGAGCCACACCGCGCCGATCAACCAGTGGATCATGGAACAGCTGATCATGGTGGACGCCCTCAAGCGGGCCTCCGCCAAGCGGGTCACCGTGATCATGCCGTTCTACGGCTACAGCCGCCAGGACAAGAAGGGCCGCGGCCGCGAGCCGATCACCGCCAGGCTGATGGCCGACCTGTTCAAGCAGGCGGGCGCCGACCGGATGATGTCCATCGACCTGCACACCTCGCAGATCCAGGGCTTCTTCGACGGCCCGGTGGACCACCTGTTCGCCCTGCCGGTCCTGATCAACTATCTGCGCGGCAAGCTCGACCCGGCGACCACCACGATCGTCTCTCCCGACACCGGCCGCGTACGGCTGGCCGAGCGCTGGTCCGACAGCCTGGGCACGCCGGTGGCGTTCATCCACAAGCGGCGTGACCTCGACGTGGCCAACCAGGTGAAGGTGCACGAGGTGGTCGGCAAGGTGCGCGGCAGGACCTGTGTGCTGATCGACGACATGATCGACACGGGCGGCTCGATCTGCAAGGCGGCCGACGCGCTGTACGAGCACGGCGCGACCGACGTCATCGTCGCCGCCACGCACGCCATCTTCTCCGACCCGGCCGTGGACCGGCTGAAGAACTCCCGCATCTCCGAGGTGGTCGTGACCAACACGCTGCCCATCCCGGAGGAGAAGAGGTTCGACAGCCTCACGGTCCTGTCGATCGCCCCGCTGATCGCCAGGGCCATCACCGAGGTCTTCACCGACGGCTCCGTCACCAGCCTCTTCGAAGGCGACAGCTGAACCGCGCCCCGGGCCCCCGGCAATGCCGGCCGGGGGCCCGGGGGCGCCGGTAGTCAGTAGTAGAGGGCTTTCATCGCCGCACGCACTTCCACGAGGGTGGCCTCGGCGATGGCGGCGGCGCGTTCGTTGCCGTCGCGTAGCACGCCGCGGATGTGGGCGCGGTCCCGCGCCAGCTCGGCGCGCCGCGCCCGGATGGGCGCGAAGTAGTCGTTGACCGCGTCGGTGACGACGGCCTTCAACGCGGCGGCTCCCCTGCCCCCGATCTCGCCGGCCACCTCGTGCGGGTCCCGGCCGAGGCACAGCGCGGCCAGCAGGACCAGGCTGGATACCTCGGGCCGGGCGACGGGGTCGTACGCGATGTGGCGGTCCCCGTCGGTCTTCGCGCCGCGGATCAGCCTGGCGGTCTCGTCGGCGCCGGCGGCCAGGGCGATGGCGTTGCCCCGGCTCTTGCTCATCTTGCCTCCGTCGGTGCCGAGCAGCAGCGGGGCGTCGGACAGCAGCGCCTCCGGCTCGGGGAACACCGGCCCGTCCGGGGTGCCGTAGCGGTTGTTGAAGCGGCGCGCGACGGTGCGGGCCACCTCCAGGTGGGGCAGCTGGTCCTGCCCGACCGGGACGAGCCCGGCCTTGCAGAACAGGATGTCGGCCGCCTGGTGAACCGGATAGGTGAACATCAGCCCGCTGACCGCCGACTGGCGCGAGTGCGCGATCTCGTCCTTGACCGTGGGGTTGCGGCCCAGCTCCGCGACCGAGACCAGGCTGAGGAACGGCAGGAGCAACTGGTTGAGCGCGGGTATCGCGCTGTGCGTGAAGATCGTGGCCCGGGCCGGGTCGATGCCCACGGCCAGATAGTCGAGCACCAGGTCCTCCACGTGCTCGGCGAGCCGGTCGGCGACGTCGCGATCGGTCAGGACCTGGTAGTCCGCGACGAGCACCATCACGTCCACCCCGAGGTTCTGCAGGCGGACGCGGTTGTGCAGACTGCCGAAGTAGTGCCCCAGGTGCAGCCGCCCGGTCGGGCGGTCGCCGGTCAGCGCGCGGAACCGGCCGGGCCGCTCCCGGACCGATCTCTCCAGTTCGGCGCTGCGCCGTCGCGCGGCCGGGACGCCGAGGTCGTCGGACGCGGTGATGTCGAGGGTCGTGCTCATGTGGTCTCTCCCTTGGCGGCTGGTCCGCCGTCCCGACGGCGACCCCTCGTCCAGGGAGCACGAAAAAGGGCCGTCCATCCGAACGGCCCGGTCGTACGCGTGTGAGATGGCCGCTCCTACGAGGAGCGCCACCAGCCCAGACACGACGTACGAATCACGCGGCCAGTGTAACGGCCACCAGAACACCGCGGGAGATCCGAGCGACGCGGGAACACCAAGCGACGCGGGAACACCGAGCGCGCCCAGTCGGCGCGCTGTCGAACGCGAGCTGCGCGACTCCGCCTGACCAACGGCGTCTCCGTCCAGGCGCGATCCCGGCGGATGCGAGCGCCCAGCCGAGCGACGCGGGAGACACGAGCGAGCCGGGGGGCGCGCCGGTGTCTGGACTGAGGAGCGCGCGGAGTGAGGAACGAGCGAGCACGCACCGAGGGAAGACATCGGGTAAGAGCGCCCAGCCGAGCGACGCGGGAGACACGGTAGGCTGTGAGGGTTGCGCTCGTAACGCCTTCCGCTAGGGCGGGTGAGGGGGAGCGCGCCAATCCGTCACTCGAGTCATCCCTAGGAGATGTGCCGTGTCCGAAGTACTCATCGCCGCCGAGCTTCGCAACGAGTTCGGCAAGGGCGCCGCCCGCAAGATCCGCCGGGCGAACAAGGTCCCCGCTGTCCTGTACGGCCACGGCACCGAGCCCAAGCACCTGACCCTCCCCGGCCATGACCTGCTGCTCGCGCTGCGCACGCCGAACGTGCTCATCCGCCTGCGGGGCGAGGGCGTGGACGAGATCGCGCTGCCCAAGGGCGTCCAGCGCGACCCGATCAAGGGTTTCCTCGAGCACGTCGACCTGCTGCTGGTCAAGCGCGGCGAGACGGTCACCGTCGAGATCCCGGTCACCGTCACCGGTGACCCGATCGGCAGCGCCATCGTCGAGCAGCAGCTCGTCACGATCTCGGTCGAGACCGAGGCGACCCACATCCCGACCGGTGTCGAGGTCGACGTGGACGGCAAGGACGCCGGCTTCGCGGTGCACGCGAGCGACCTGAAGCTGCCGGAGGGCACCACGCTGGCCGGCGACCCCGAGGCCCTGGTGCTGCAGGTGATCGGCGCCCCGGTCGCCGAGCTGCCCGAGGAGGGCGAGGCCGCCGAGGGCGAGAGCGCCGAGGCCGCCGAGTAGGACCCGTTCGTGAGAGAGTCCTCCACAGGGTGTCCTGTGGAGGGCTCTTCCATGTGAGGAGACAGCGGAGGAGACAGCGATGTCCGACGCGTCCGCGCAGCGGTGGCTGGTGGCGGGCCTGGGCAACCCCGGGCCGGAGTACGCCGGAAACCGGCACAACGCGGGCTTCATGGTGCTCGACGAGCTGGCGGCCCGGGTGGGCGGGCGGTTCAAGGCACACAGGTCGCGGGCCGAGGTGGTCGAGGGCCGCCTGGCCGCGCTCCCGGTCGTGCTGGCCAAGCCGCTGTCGTTCATGAACCTGTCCGGCGGCCCGGTGAAGGCGCTGGCCGACTTCTACAAGGTCACCCCCGACCGGGTGATCGTGGTCCACGACGAGCTGGACATCCCGTACGGCGCGCTGCGCGCGAAGATCGGCGGCGGCGACAACGGCCACAACGGCCTGAAGTCGATCACGAAGTCGCTCGGGACGCGCGACTACCCGCGGATCAGGTTCGGCATCGGCCGCCCGCCGGGGCGCATGGACCCGGCGACCTTCGTGCTGCGCGACTTCGCCACGGCCGAGCGCAAGGACCTGCCGTTCCTCGTCGACCGGGCGGCCGACATGGTGGAGTCGCTGATGACCGCCGGTCTGGAGACCACGCAGAACCGCTTCCACGCCGCCGACCTCAATCCGGCGAAGCCTCCCCGCTGACGTCGCTCGCGTCGCGCTCGCGGGTGGCGCCCGGCCACTCCATGAGGTTCTGCAGCAGTTCCGCCTGCTCGATGGCGTCGTCGAGCGCGTTGTGGGTGTGCGGGCGCTTCGCGCGCACCTCGCGCGGCATCTGGCGCTTGGTCGCCCAGGCCACCGGCACCACGGCCTTGGCGGCGTACAACGTCTTGATGTCGATGCACCGGGAGTGGCCGAAGGGCGACTCCCCGGTGAACCGGAGGAAGTACCAGTACATCCACATCCAGTCGTACGACAGCGGGAATGCCGCGAGCACCGGCAGGTCGCCGTCGCACACCTCGCGCACCCAGGCCGACGCCGCCGTCATCGCCTCGGCCGGGTCGCGTCCCTCGCGCAGCAGCACCGTCCGGTCGAGGCCGCTCACCGCCAGCGCCTCCGCCACGTAGTCGTCGCTGATCGGCCGTAACTCCGCGTAGAACGTCAGGGCCTCCGGGTCGGTCCGCTCGAACCGCCGCCCGGTCATCCGGCCGGCCACGGTCATGCCGAAGCTGACCATCGAGTACGGCCCCGGAATCGGGCCGTCCGCCTCGACATCAACCGATATGTACGTTTCGGCTTTCACTGAAATCTCCCTGAGACTCCGGGGCGGGCGGCTAGCATTCCATCACGATCGGTAGCCGAATCATCACGGGGGGCGATGGTGCTGGACGGTGACACGTCCTCGCTCGCCGTCGGCACGTCGCGCGACTCGCCCGCCCATCCGATGCCCCGGCCGCCCGCGTGGGCCGTCCGATATCGGCTCACCGCAGCCGTCTGCGACATCCTGGGGGCCTTTCTGGCGGGGGTCACCGCGGTGGTGATCCGGTTCGGCGAGGTTACTCCGTACGTGACGCCGTATGTCATGGCGAGCGCCGCGCTGCCCGCCGTCTGGGCGGTGATCCTGGTCCTCAACCGGGCGTACGAGCCGCGCCTGATCGGCGTGGGGGCGGAGGAGTTCCGCCGGGTCGCGCGGGCGGGTTTCACGCTGGTCGCGGGCGTCGCGATCATCGCGTACGCGTCGAAGACCGACATCGCCCGCGGCTACGTGCTGATCGCGCTGCCGCTCGCCACCGCGCTCACGCTCGGCGCCCGGTACGGCCTGCGGCGGCGGCTGCACCGCAGACGGGCGAGGGGCCAGGGCGGCATGCGCAGGGTGGTGGCCGTGGGCCACCGGACGGCGATCGCCGAACTGGTCGGCACCTTCCGCAGGGAGCGCTACCACGGCATGGAGGTGGTGGCCGCCTGCGTGCCCGCCCACGCCACCGGCGGGGTCGGCGACGTGCCGGTGCTGGGCGACTTCACCGACGTGCCGCTGGTGGTGGAGCAGGTCCGGGCGGACACGGTCGCGGTGCTCGCCTGCCCCGAGCTGGACGGCACGGCGCTGCGCAGGCTGGCGTGGCGGCTGGAGCGCACGCGCACCGACCTGGTGGTGGCGCCCGCGCTGATGGAGGTCGCCGGCCCGCGGACCGCGATCCGGCCCGTCGCCGGGCTCCCGCTGCTGCACGTGGAGCATCCCGAGCTGGCGGGCGGACGCCGGCTGGTCAAGGACGTGTTCGACCGGCTGGTCGCCGCCGCGGCGCTGGTCGTGCTGGCCCCGCTGCTGGCCGTCGTCGCGGTGGCCGTGCGGGCGACCAGCCCGGGCCCCGCCCTGTTCCGCCAGCGGCGGGTCGGCAGGGACGGCGCCGAGTTCACGATCCTGAAGTTCCGCACCATGCGGCGGGACGCGGAGGCCCGCAAGGTCGAGCTGGTCAGCGACGCCGAGGGCGTGCTGTTCAAGGTGCGCAGGGATCCGCGGGTCACCCCGCTCGGCGCCGCGCTGCGGCGTTACTCGATGGACGAGCTGCCGCAGCTCATCAACGTGCTGCGGGGCGACATGTCGCTCGTCGGGCCGCGTCCGCCGCTGCCCGAGGAGGTCGCGCGGTACGGCGACGACGTACGCAGGAGGCTGGTGGTGCGGCCGGGGATGACCGGCCTCTGGCAGGTCAACGGCCGGTCTGACCTCTCGTGGGAGGAATCGGTACGGTTGGACCTACGTTATGTCGAGAACTGGTCTCTCATGCTGGATCTGCAGATCTTATGGAAGACGTGGTCTGCGGTGGCGCGCGGAGCGGGAGCGTACTGAGGAATGACGATACGGGACGACCATTCCCTTGCCGGACAGCTGGCGACGGAGGCGGGGGAGCGGCTTGTGGAGCTGCGCGCCCGTCTCGGGTTCGCGGACGCCCGGGCGTTGAAGGACGCGGGTGACCAGGCCTCGCACCGATTCCTCATGGACGCGCTGGCACGGCTGCGGCCGGACGACGCCGTGTTGTCGGAGGAGGCGACCCGCGAGGAGCGGATGGACCCCCGGCGGCTGTCGGCCGAGCGGGTGTGGATCGTCGACCCCCTCGACGGCACCCGCGAGTTCTCCGAGCAGGGCCGCACCGACTGGGCCGTCCACGTGGCGCTGTGGGAACGCGGATCTCTCACGGCCGGTGCGGTCGCGCTGCCCGCGCAGGTTCGTACGCTCACGACGGCGGCGCCGCCCGAGCTGCCGGAGAAGGTGCGCGAGCCGTTCCGCATCGCGGTCAGCCGCACCCGGCCGCCCGAGTTCGTCCGTGAGCTGGCCGCCCGCCTCGGCGGGGAGCTCGTCCCCATCGGCTCGGCCGGTGCCAAGATCGCCGCGGTCCTCACCGGAGAGGTCGAGGCGTACGTGCACGCCGGGGGGCAGTACGAGTGGGACTCGGCCGCGCCGGTCGCTGTGGCGGTCGCGGCGGGGGCCCACGCGAGCAGGATCGACGGCTCACCCCTGACCTACAACCAGGGGGACCCCTCACTGCCGGATATCCTGGTCTCCCTACCGGATCTGGCGCCAACGTTGCTCGCCGGAATCCGTGACCTGCATCGCCAGACTCCGTGAAGGAAGTCCCCATGCTTCAGCGTGACTACACCACGTCGCAGCTCGACGTGCTCGAGGCCGAGGCGATCCACATCATGCGCGAGGTCGCGGCCGAGTTCGAGCGCCCGTGTCTGCTCTTCTCCGGCGGCAAGGACTCGATCGTCATGCTGCGGGTCGCCGAGAAGGCATTCTGGCCGGCGCCGATCCCCTTCCCCCTGATGCACGTGGACACCGGCCACAACTTCCCCGAGGTGATCGAGTTCCGCGACCGGCGGGTCGCCGAGCTCGGCGCTCGGCTGGTGGTCGCCTCGGTCCAGGCGTCGATCGACGCCGGTCGCGTGACCGAGCAGACCGGGCGGCGGGCTTCCCGCAACCGGCTGCAGACCACGACGCTGCTGGACGCCATCGAGGAGCACGAGTTCGACGCGGTGTTCGGCGGAGCCCGGCGCGACGAGGAGAAGGCCCGGGCCAAGGAGCGGGTGTTCTCCTTCCGCGACGAGTTCGGCCAGTGGGACCCGAAGAACCAGCGCCCCGAGCTGTGGAACCTCTACAACACCAAGATCAGCAGGGGTGAGCACATCCGCGTGTTCCCCCTGTCGAACTGGACCGAGCTGGACGTGTGGCACTACATCCGGCGCGAGGGCATCGAGATTCCGTCCATCTACTTCGCCCACTCGCGCAGGGTCTTCGAACGCGACGGCATGCTGCTGGCCGACGCCGAGGTGGTCCAGCGGGGCGACGACGAGCCGGCGTTCGACGCGGTCGTCCGCTACCGCACCGTCGGCGACATGACCTGCACCGGGGCCGTCGCCTCCACCGCCACGACGGTGGAGCAGATCATCGACGAGATCGCCGCCACCCGGATCACCGAGCGCGGCGCCACCCGCGCCGACGACCGGGCCTCCGAGGCCGCCATGGAAGATCGCAAGAAGGAAGGCTACTTCTGATGGACATCCTTCGTTTCGCGACGGCGGGCAGCGTCGACGACGGCAAGTCGACGCTGATCGGGCGGCTGCTGTTCGACTCCAAGGCGATCTTCGAGGACCAGCTCGAGGCGGTGGAGCGCACCTCCCGCGACCGGGGCACGGAATACACCGACCTGTCGCTGCTGACCGACGGCCTGCGGGCCGAGCGCGAGCAGGGCATCACGATCGACGTGGCGTACCGCTACTTCGCCACGCCCAAGCGGAAGTTCATCATCGCCGACACCCCGGGGCACATCCAGTACACCCGGAACATGGTCACCGGCGCCTCCACCGCCGACCTGGCGATCATCCTGATCGACGCGCGCAAGGGCGTGCTGGAGCAGTCGCGGCGGCACGCCTTCCTGACCACGCTGCTGCGGGTGCCGCACCTCGTGCTCGCGGTCAACAAGATGGACCTCGTCGACTACTCCGAGGCCCGGTTCGAGGAGATCCGCGAGGAGTTCACCTCGTTCGCGAGCAAGCTCAACGCCTCGGACCTGACGTTCATCCCGATCTCGGCCCTGCACGGCGACAACGTCGTGTCCCGGTCGGAGAACATGCCGTGGTACGAGGGCTCGTCGCTGCTGCACCACCTGGAGAACGTGCACATCGCCTCCGACCGCAACCTGGTCGACGTGCGCTTCCCGGTGCAGTACGTCATCCGCCCGCACAACGCGACCGACCAGGAGCTGCACGACTACCGGGGCTACGCCGGGCAGGTCGCGGGCGGCGTGCTCAAGCCCGGCGACGAGGTGCTGCACCTGCCCTCCGGCCTGACCACGACGATCACCGCGATCGACACGTTCGACGGGCCGGTGGAGGAGGCGTTCGCGCCGATGTCGGTCACGCTGCGCCTGGGCGACGACATCGACATCTCCCGGGGCGACATGATCTGCCGGCCGAACAACCAGCCGCAGGCCGCTCAGGAGATCGACGCCATGGTCTGCTGGATGGCCGACGGCCTGAAGCTCCAGCCCCGCTCCAAGCTGATCATCAAGCACACCACCCGTACGGCCCGGGCCCTCGTGCGCGACCTGCACTACCGGCTCGACGTCAACACCCTGCACCGCGACGAGTCGGCCAGCTCACTCGGCCTGAACGAGATCGGCCGGGTGTCGCTGCGGACGACCCAGCCGCTGTTCGTGGACGACTACGCCCGCAACCGCCTGACCGGCGGCTTCATCCTGATCGACGAGGCCACCAACGGCACCGTCGGCGCCGGGATGATCGTCGACGCGCGCTGACCGGCGCTTGCCGGGAGTCCGGGAGGACCCGCGGGGGCGAGGCACGGGACGGTGATCCGGTGCTCGCCTCTCGGGACCTCCCGCAGGTCAGGCCGCGCTACGAAGCGGCGAGGATCTCCAGCGGCCGGTCGGGGTCGGCCAGCGCGTGGGACGTGACGGGCGTCCCTGCGCGTATCAGCCTCTTGATCGGCTCGACGACGTCCCAGACGTTGACGTTCATGCCGGCCAGGACGCGATCGCCCTTGAGCCAGAACGCGATGAACTTCCGGGCGGCGACGTCGCCCCGGAAGACCACCTGGTCGTAGCCGCCCGGCTCGACGTGGCCGACGTACTCCATGCCGAGGTCGTACTGGTCGGTGTAGAAGTAGGGCAGCTCCTCGTAGACCGCGTCCCGGCCCAGCATGGCGGCGGCGGCGACGGCGGGCTGTTTGAGCGCGTTGGCCCAGTGTTCGACCCGTACGTGCCTGCCCAGCAGAGGATGGTAGGCATTGGCGACGTCCCCGGCGGCGACGATGTCCGGGTCACCGGTCCGCAGGGTCGCGTCCACCACGACGCCGTTGTCCACGTGCAGCCCGGCGCGCAGGGCGAGCTCCACCTCGGGTTCGGCGCCGACGCCGACGAGGACGGCGTCGGCGGCGATCTCGCCGCCATCCCCCAGACGTACGCCCGAGGGCGTGATCTCGCTGACGGTGACCCCCAGCCGGAGGTCGACGCCGTGGTCACGGTGCAGGCCGGCGAAGACCTGGGCGGCCTCGGGCCCGAGCACGCGCAGCAACGGCAGCCGCGCCGCCTCCAGCACCGTGACCGCGACGCCGGCCCGCCGGGCGGCCGCGGTGACCTCCAGCCCGATCCAGCCGGCCCCGATCACCGCCATCCGGGACACGCTCCCGAGGACGTCCCTGAGCGACTCGCAGTCCTCGATCCGGCGCAGGTAGCGCACGTGCGGCGCCCGCGCGCCGGGGATCGGCGGCCTTCGCGGGCGGGCCCCGGTGGCCAGCAGCAGCTTGTCGTACTCGATCGCGCCGCCGTCGGCCAGTTCGACGCGGTGGGCGCCGCGGTCGAGGCCGGTCGCGGCCACGCCGAGCAGCACCTCGACGTCGTGCTCGGCGTACCAGCCGTCCTGATGGACGAAGACGCCGGCACGGTCGGTCGAGCCCGTCAGGCAGCCCTTGGACAGCGGGGGCCGTTCATAGGGCCGGTGCGGCTCGGCGCCGATCAGCGTGATGCGCCCGTCGAATCCCTGCTCGCGCAGGGCCTCGGCGGCCTTGGCTCCGGCCAGGCCGGCTCCGACGATCACGAACCTCTGCTGTGTCACGGCGATGGTCTCCTTTTCAGGCACGGGTGCCGGTGAGGGCGAAGAACTCCTGACGGGATCGGGCGTCCTCCCGCAGGATGCCCAGCAGGGTCGAGGTGACGGTGGTCGAGCCGACGGCCCGTACCCCTCGCAGGGTCATGCAGGTGTGCTCGGCCTCGATCACGACGCCGACCCCCGCGGGTCGCAACCGGTCGGCGAGCCAGTCGGCCACCTGTTTCGTGAGCCGTTCCTGCACCTGCGGCCGGCGGGCGAAGTGCTCGACGACGCGGGCCAGCTTGGACAGCCCGAGGATGCGGTCGCCGGGGAGATAGCCGACATGGGCGACTCCGGCGAAGGGCAGCAGGTGATGTTCGCAGACCGAGCGGACCGGGATCGCCCGGGCCAGCACGAGTTCGTCGTAGCACTCCTCGTTGGGGAAGGTGGTGAGGTCGAACGGGCGTGGCGTGAACAGCTCGGCATACGCCTTCACCATCCGCGCCGGAGTCTCCCGCAGGCTCTCGGAGTCCGTCGAGATGCCCAGCGCCTCAAGGAACTGGCCGGCCGCGCGCTCGGCGGCGGCCAGGTCCACACCGTCGCGCGGCTCGGCGATCACCCTCAGGGCACTACCGGTACGCATCTCAGCCGCCGCTCACGCCGAGCGCGGTCAGCAGCACCAGCACGACGGTGGCCACCGCCAGCAGCCCGTGGCCGGCCACGATCACGACCGGGAAGTGCCGCTCGGGCGGTCCCGCCGTGCCGGTGGCGCCGGGCCCGCCGGCCACCGCCGTACGGGCGCGGTAGGCGGGGATCCACCGGGCGAACATCGCGAAGCCCAGCAGCGCGACCGGAACCAGCAGGACCAGCGCGACCCACGCCAGGGCGGCGAGGCCGGCGAACAGGTAGACGATCCACACCACCAGCCCGGCGGCGGCCAGCGCGAAGTGGCCGAAGATCAGCCCCGGTGAGAAGCGGCTGGTGCGCCGGCCGCCTCTGGCGATCCAGGTGCCCAGCATCACGAAGCCGCCCACCGCGGTGAGCAGCCACGTGACCAGTGCCGCGATACCCATGACGAGTTCTCCTCCTGTAGGTGGAATGAAGGTCAGCGCCGGAAACCGTCGGCCTGGGTGACCTCGTCGGCCACCCGTACGCCGTAGCGATAGGCGAGCTTGCCGCCCAGATAGCCGGAGACCACGAGCAGCGCCAGGCTGCCCGCCGAGAGCAGCAGCGGGCCGAGCGCGACCGGGCCGCCGGTCGCTGTGCCGGTCCCTGTGCCGGCCGTGCCGACCGATGTGCCCGCCTGACGCCACAGGAAGCCGGCGGCGTACGCGGCGGTGATCACGAGGTTCAGCCCCATGTGGAGCAGACCCGTGCGGAACGCCGGGGTGCCCGCCGGGATGGCGAACAGGTCGAGGAACCCGGCCATCGCCGCGGCCAGCGCGCCGAGCACGCCGATGGCGATCAGCCATTTCGAGCCCTCGGCCAGGAACCCCGGATCGGCAGCGAACCGGGACACCAGGTCGAAGACCATGCTCGCCACCCATGCCCCGATGGGCAGGGCGACCAGCATCGGGTGGAACGGATGGCCGTACGGCCCGGCCAGCATCGCGCTCACCGGTTGTTTCGCCTCGTGCAGCCCACCGGTCATCGGGACCTCCGCGTGTGACGTATTACGCCAATGAATGTTGGTCTTATTCGAGCGGGCGGTCAAGATGTTCGCGTACATCGGGGGGTTATGGTTTTCGACCGTGGCGGCAGGCGTTATCGTGGCGGGGTGACGACGGATCCCGCGATCAGTGCGGTGGCCGCGCTGGACGACGCGCTGCGGCAGGGCATGTACGCCTACATCCGCAGGATGCGCCGCCCGGTGACCCGGGACGAGGCCGCCGCCTCGGTCGGGATCTCCCGCAAGCTGGCCGCCTTCCATCTGGACAAACTGGTCGACGCCGGCCTGCTGCGCGCCCGCTACGAGGCCGTCGGCGGCATCCGCAAGGTCGGCCGCACCCCGAAGGTCTACGAACCCACCGAGACCGACATCCGCGTCACCATCCCCGAGCGCCGCCACGAGGTGCTGGCCGACATCCTCATGGACGCCGTTCTCGCGGAGGGCGAAGGGGAGAGCGCCCGCCAGGCGGCGGTCCGGGTCGCGGGCCGGCGCGGCGCGGAGATCGGCGCTGCGGAACGCGCCCGGGCCAAGCCCGGCCGCCTCGGCGCGGAACGCGCCCTCACCCTGCTCGAAGGCCTGCTCGCGCGGCACGGCTTCGAGCCCGGCCGTGAGTCCCCCACCTGCGTACGGCTGCGCAACTGCCCGTTCCATCCGCTGGCGGCGCGCGCCCCCGACCTGGTCTGCGGGGTCAACCACGCCTTCCTCGACGGCATGCTCACCGGACTGGAGGCCTCCAGGGTGCGGGCCGTCCTGGTGCCGCGGCCGGGGGAGTGCTGCGTCGAACTGCGCTCCTCCTGAGGCGGTCTTCCCGCTGGGAGTGCGGACGGCTCACGTGGCGGCGTCGCCGGCTTCACCCGCCCCCGCCGTCCGCGTTCCGCTGCCGACGGGGGCTCGTAGATCCTTTGCCTGATCGGCAGTCGTCCGATCACCCTCCGCGCTAGGGTCGTCACGTTTCGCATCCATCCATGGAGGACACGTGGCCGACACACAGCCAGTGATCTTCGTGGGCGGCCTGGGACGCAGCGGCAGCACCCTGCTCGAACGTCTCCTCGGCGAGGTGCCCGGCGTGGCGCCGCTCGGCGAGGTCGTCCACCTGTGGGACCGCGGCGTACGCGCCGACGAGCCCTGCGGCTGCGGGCAGCGGTTCTCCCAGTGCCCGTTCTGGACGAAGGTGGGCACCCGCGCGTTCGGGCAGTGGCGGCAGAGCCAGGCGGGCTGGCTGCCCGGCCTGCGCGCCCGCGTCGACCGGACCCGCCGCCTGCCCGTCCTCGCCATCGGGCTCGCGAGCCGCGAGGCCGAGCTGGCTGAGTACGTCCGGTCGTACTCCCGCATCTACACGGCGGCGGCCGAGATCGCCGACGCCCGGGTCGTCGTCGACTCCAGCAAGCACGCCTCCCTGGCGTACTGCCTGGCCGCGATCATGGAGCTGCGGGTCGTGCAGGTGGTGCGCGACCCCCGCGCGGTGGCCGCGTCGTGGCGGCGCAGGGTGCGCAGGCCCGAGGACGGGCGGCCGATGACCCGCTGGACGCCCGCGCGCACCGCCGTCCACTGGCTGGCCCAGAACCTCGCCTTCGAGGTGCTGCGCCGCAAGGGCGTGCAGGTCGTCCGGGTGCGTCACGAGGACCTGGCGCGCGACCCCCGCGCGACCCTGGCACGCCTGGCCGCGCGGCTCGGCCTCCCGGACGACGGCCTCGCCTTCCTGGACGACCGCGAGGCGCTGCTCGGCGTCGCGCACACCGTCTCCGGCAACCCGATGCGCTTCTCCGTGGGCCCGGTCGAGATACGGAACCGTCCGGCGCCCCTGCCGCGCCCCCAGCGGTGGCTCGTCACCGCGCTCACCCTTCCACTTCTCCTCTTCTACGGTTACGGTCTCGCCTACCGACGGGGAGCCGGACGTTGAGGCCGTCCGTCGGCGTCGTCATCCCCACCCGCGGCGACCGGCCCGGCCCGCTCCTGGCCGCGCTGACCGGGGTGCTCGCCCAGGACTACGCCGGCCGGGTCGAGGTGGTGGTCGTGGCCGACGGCGTCCCCGCCTTCCTCGTCGCCCGGCAGGTGTCGGCGGCCGACGCCGGGGCTCATTCGGGGGCTCATTCGGGGGCTCATTCGGGGGCCGGCCCGGATGACGCCGGAGCGGCCCGGAGCGTCCGCGTGCTGGGCAACCGGAGCGCTCGCGGCCTGCCGGGCGCGCGCAACACGGGGATCTCCGCACTCGGCACGGAGCTGGTCGCCTTCTGCGACGACGACGACCTCTGGCTGCCCGGCAAGCTGGCCGCCCAGGTCGCCGCGCTGGCGGAGGAGCCCGCCGCGGGTTTCGCGAGCTGCGCCGTCGAGGTCGAGTACGGCGACCGCCGGGTGCCGCGGCTGGCCGGCACGGGCAGGGTCACCCACCGGCACCTCACCCGTTCGCGCATGATGATGGTGCACTCCTCGACGTTCCTGTTCCGCCGGGGCTGGACCTGGGTGGACGAGAGCGCCCCGGGCGGTCAGAACGAGGACTGGGATCTCGCGCTGCGGGCCGCCTGGCGGCATCCGATCGTCCACGTCGACCGGCCGCTCGTGCGGGTGCGCTGGGGCTCCTCGCACTACGCGGGGCGGTGGGCCGACCGGATCGCGGGCCTGGAGTGGATGCTCGCGCGGCATCCCGGGCTGGCCGCCGAGCCACGAGGCGCGGCGCGCGTCTACGGGCAGCTCGCCTTCTGCCACGCCGCCCTCGGCCGGCGTCGCGAGGCCGCCCGCTGGTCGCTGCGCGCCTTCTCCGCGCGGCCGGGCGAGCCGCGCGCGGCGATGGCGCTGGCGGTCGCCGGAGGGCTGGTCAGCCCGCGTGCCGTGCTGCACGCCCTCCACCGCCGCGGCCACGGCATCTGATGACAGAGCCCGTGCTGGCCCGTCCGCCGTTCCCGTCGAGGACACCCCCCTTCCGTTCCGGAAACGCCTCCGGGGGCTCCGACCGCTCCCGGGACCTCCCGGGCGGGAGGCGAGCGGAGGAGGGCGCACGGGCGCGGGCCGAGATGCCTCGGGCCGGCCGGGTCGAAGTGGCGGGAGTGCGGCTCGACCCGCTCCCCGAGGCGCAGGTGGTGGCGCATGTCATGGACGCGCTGGAGCGCGGCGCGGGCGGTCACGTCGTCACGCCCAACGTGGACATCTGCCGCGCCGCCACCCGCGACCCCTCGCTGCGCGCGCTGATCGATGCGGCCGACCTCGCCGTGGCCGACGGCATGCCGCTGGTCTGGGCGTCGCGGTTGCTCGGCCGCCCGCTGCCGGAACGCGTCACCGGAGCCGATCTGATCTGGTCGCTGACCGCGGCGGCAGCGGATCGCGGTCTGCCCGTCTATCTCATCGGAGGGCCGCCGGGAGTCGCCGAGGCGGCGCGTGACGCGCTATGTGGGCGGTATCCGGGCCTGGTCGTGGCGGGCGTCCACGCCCCGCCGTACGGGTTCGAGACCAGCGCGGCGGCGATGGCGGAGGTGCGGGCGCGGCTCGTCGCCGCGCGGCCCTCCCTGGTCTTCGCCGGGCTCGGGTTCCCCCGGCAGGACCGGCTCATCGCGGCGCTCCGGAGCGAGTTGCCGGGCGCCTGGTTCGTGGGGTGCGGCGCGGCCATCGCGTTCGCCGCCGGATCGGTGCGCCGCGCGCCCGCGTGGATGGGCAACCACGGGCTGGAATGGCTTTACCGCCTGCTCGGCGAACCCCAGCGGCTCGCCCGCCGCTACCTCGTCGACGACCTGCCCTTCGCCCTCCGCCTCCTGACCGGCGCCCTGCTGCGCCGAGCCCTCCAGCCGCGAGAAGAGTGAGCAGCTCTCCCGCGGTCGAGAGGTGGCACGGGAACCCGGAAGGGACGTACTCAGGGCACACTTGCCGAACGAAAGTCGAAGATCGGCTGAGAGGGTCGGCCGATCGCGGCGAGGTAGCCCGTCACCGCCCGGACGTCGCCGGCGTCGGAGATCAGCCCGACGTGGCCGTCGGGGCGGATCAGCACCAGGGTGCGGTCGGACGCGTCGTAGGCGGCCGCGAGATGGCCTTCGGTGTCGGCGATATCGTCGGGTCCGGTCGGGTGCCCGACCACGTGGAGGGTCCTCAGGCCATGCTGAGCGACTTCGGCCGGGGTCGCGGGCCCGAAGGCCAGCAGGGTGAATCGTCCGCCGCGGGTCAGGTCGAACAGGCGGCGTTCGCCCTCGACCGTCGCCAGCTTCGTCGCGTCGGGGGCGCGGTCGCCGGCGCGGAGCGCCGCCGCGTCGTCGCGGTCGTCGCGTGCGAGGGCGGAGCCGCGGTATCCCACGTCGAGTTGGATCGTGCTCGCGTCGCGGCGGGTCGGGGCGGCCTGGATCTCGAGCGCCTGCTTGAGGCGTGCGTTCGAGAGGGCGAGCACGTGGGTTGCGACAGGCCGGCGCTCGGCTTCGTAACTGTCGAGCAGTTCGAACGCAGCGCCGTCGTTCGCGACCGCGGCGAGCTTCCAACCGAGGTTGTGCGCGTCCTGGATGCCGGTGTTCATGCCTTGTCCGCCTGCAGGCGAATGAACGTGCGCCGCGTCGCCGGCGAGGAACACGTTCCCTTCGCGATAGCGGTCGGCGAGACGGATGTTGGCGCGCCAGAGCGACGACCACTGGGGTTCGTGGAGGCGGATGTCGGTGCGACCAGTACGCCGCTCCAGGATCGCCCGCAGGTGCGCGAGGCCGAGCCCGGGATCCTGACCGGGCGCGATGCCGGCCGCATATTGGAACAGGCCGGTCGAGGGCAGCGGGCAGAGGCTGAGGAGGCCTTCCGGATGCTGCCATGCGTGCCAGGCGTCGCGATCAAGGCCGTCGACCGGGAGATCGGCGACGATCATTCGCACGTCCTCAAGCGTCTCGCCGACGAACGGGATGCCGGCCTGTTTGCGGACGACGCTGTGGCCGCCGTCGCAGCCGACCAGCCACCGTGTCCTGACGGTCTCGGCCATGCCGCCCGCGACGACCTCCGCGGTCACGACGTCATCCGACTGGTCGAAACCGACCAGCACCGTCCCGAACTCGACCGCGCCGCCGAGCTCCGACAGCCGCACCCGAAGCGCTTCCTCGACCCGCCATTGAGGCGTGATCAGGCTCGCCGCGTACGGGATGTCGGGACGGTTCGTCAGCGATTTCGGTACGGCGCCGCCGCGCGTCACCCGGCCGTCGGGCGCGGTCGCGTGCATGGGCATCGCCATCCACCCGTTTGCGAGCACGCGGTCGACGATCCCGAGGTCCTCGAACACCTCGAGAGAGCGCGGCTGGACGCCCTTGCCGCGCGAGCCGGGCCGCGGCCCCGGGGCGGCGTCTATGAGGCGGAAGGGGACCCCACTGCGGGCGAGCTCGCACGCCAGGGTCAGCCCCGTCGGGCCGGCCCCGACTATCAGCACCGTCGGCGTGTCCTGCACTCGCGGGTTCGTCGTCATCGGCTCGGCCACCGCATCCTCACGCAAGAAAGGAATCTCTTTCTATCTCACGGTAGGGATGGTTGTGGAGAAAGGCAAGCCTTTCTATCGTTGGGTGGTGGCCACTGACACGTCCGAGCCCGCCCGGCGTCGCCGGCACGGCAAGCAGCTCGAGTCCGCGATCCTCGCGGCAGGATGGGACGAGCTTGTCGAGGTCGGATACGCTCGTCTCACCATGGGGTCGGTCGCCGCTCGCGCTCACACCAGCGAGCCTGTGCTCTACCGCCGCTGGGCGAACAAAGACCAGCTCGTGCTCGCCGCGCTGGATCACTACCGGAACGCCAACCCAGTCGCCGTCCCCGACACCGGTGCACTCCGGAGCGACCTGCTCGCACAGTTGGCTGCCCTGGGCGAAGCCCTCGCAGGGTTTTTCGCCATCGCCGCGGCCGCCGCGTTCTCGGGGCTGCTCGCCGACACCGGTATGAGCCCCTCGCAGATCCGCGAGCACGTCATGGGCGATCAGTTGCTCCCGCACCGGCGGACCATTTACCAGCGCGCGCACGACCGTGGCGAGATCGATCTCGACCGGATACCCGCTGCGGTGCTCGCTCTGCCCTTCGAACTCGTGCGACACGACATGCTCATGGACCTCGGACCACCGAAGCCCCCGCGCATCCAGTCGATCGTGGACGAGCTCTTCCTGCCCCTGGTACGGGCTTATCCGGCGGGCTGACGACCGGAGTGCCAAAGGCGGTTCATCGCAGGACGATCGCGGCCACCAGAGCCGTGAGAAGTACGACCGTCGATATGGCGAGATGGTTCCGCTGCCTGCGGTAGTACCGGCCGTCCCTGACGACATGGGAGGCCGCCGCCCGCCAGATCTCGCGAATCTCCTGCCGGACCGCCGCGGCGGGAAGACGCAGGTCGCCCCGCTGGACGAGACGGCGCAGAACCGGGGCCGCATAGGTGAGTGACGTCAGGCAGGCGTCGATCCAGGGCCAGCCCGTCGTCCAGCCGGCGAGTGCTCCAGCCCTGGATCTCGCCGTCGCCGTCATCTCCCCGAGCAGGGCCGACGTCATGGGCCGGGGCAGCTTCTCGAGTATCTCCCTGTATCTGTCCGCGAAATCGAGCGACGCCGCCTGCAGGATTCGCCGGGCGAACCTCATCCGGACGTGCCTGACGCATGCCGCGATCATGCTGGCGTCGAGCGGCATCAGAAGTTCGGTCACGCGTTCCGCGTTCAGCGCCACCAACTGCTCGAGTAACAGCGGGCCCTCCCGGGTCAAACTCGGGATGAGCCGTCTGTCTCCGTCGGCGGATGCGGGGCCGTAGCGGAACAGAAACGACTTCAGCAGGACCGTGGCACTGTCGTCCGGCAGTTCCAGGACGAATTCCGGGCCGGGAAGCAGGCTGACGGCGATGAAGGTGCGGGCTCGCTCGGGGACGTCGTGTAGTCGCGTGATGGAGTACAACAGATGGGCGGTCCGGCCACGATTCTCCGCGGCGTATTCCCTGAGGCGTGCGGGGGCCCTCTCGGGGTCCGTCGCCAGCCGGAAAGCCAGCCGTTTCAGCACCTCGGTCCGGTGCGCGCTCTCGAGTTGCCCGAGCCGCTGCATCACGCGATCGGCCGCCATCCCGTAGAGGAGGCCCGCACATTTGTCGTGACCGTTCCGCGCGCATATGAGATTGACGAGCTCTTCCGATCTCGGGTACTCCGACAACAGATAGACCTGTCTGTCGTGATCCCGCTTGCAGAACTCGCCGAACGCGCTCTCGATGTCGCGCACGCTCAGGTTTCGAAGATCGTCCTCCAGTGACGGCTGCGCGAAGTTGTTGATCTGTGAGTTGCCCGTCCCGTGATTGATCTGCAGGCCGCGCGCAGCGCGGGCGTCCACGGACGGGCGTGCGGTCTCACCCGGGTTCTCCTCGTCCCGCTCACGCATCACGACAGGAAGGTGTTGTGCTGGGTGTTCCCGCCGGATTGGTTGATCTGCACCCCCTGGGCATGACGAGCGTCGATCTGACCATGGGTGGCGTTCGCCGCGGGTGACGTCGAGCCTCGTCCGTCGTCGCCGCGGGAGACGGGAAGCAGGTGCGGCACGACCAATGCGGCGAGCGCCAGAAGGGAGCCGATTACGCTGGCGAACTTGTCGGCCCTGTCGAGCCCGACCACCGAGTAATACCCCACGAGTCCGATGACGACGAGGCCGAAAATCAGCCGTCCCGCCCATATCCACGTGCGATTGCGGTGTGGCATCGAATGAATCGCCCTCCCGGTGGACGGAGCGGTCAGCGTCCCCGTCTGACGGAAGCAACTCGACGAGGCCCTTTCACACTTTACGACGACGATCCTTGGCGCGTCCGCCGTGTGATCGCCGCCGGCCGATCGGCGGGCGTTCGCCAAAGATGCCCGGCCGGCAGGGCCCGCATGACCGCGCCGCCTGTCAGGTCCCGCCGGTCTCGGTGAGCCTGCGGGCGAGGTAGCGGCGCTCCGCGTCCGTCGGCGCGAGCGCCAGGGCCTCCCCGTAGGCCTGCGTCGCGTCCGCCGTACGGCCCAGCCGGCGCAGCAGGTCCGCACGGGTGGCGGCGAGCAGGTGGTGCCCGGCCAGTTCGCCGGCGGCCCGCAGCTCGTCGACCAGTCGCAGACCGGCGAGGGGGCCGTCGGCCATCGCCACGGCCACCGCCCGGTTCAGCTCGACAACCGGGGACGGCGCCAGCCGTGCCAACTCTCCGTACAGCCCGGCGATCTGGGGCCAGTCGGTGTCGTCCGGGTCGAGGGCGGTGGCATGACAGGCGGCGATGGCCGCCTGCACCTGGTACGGCCCGGGGCGGCGGCGCGCCAGCGCGTCGTCCAGGAGTCGCAGCCCCTCCTCGATCTCGTCGTGGTCCCATTTCGCGCGGTCCTGGAACTCCAGCGTGACGATGTCGCCCGCCTCGTCGAACCGGGCCGCGCGCCGTGAGTCCTGCAGCAGCATGAGCGCGAGCAGCCCCTGCGCCTCGGGCTCGCCCGGCATGAGCCCGGCGAGCACCCGGGCCAGCCGGATGGCCTCGACCGTGAGTTCCGGCCGGGCGGGGCTCGGCCCGCCGCTGGCCGAATAGCCCTCGGTGAACAGGACGTACAGCACGCCGAGCACACCCGCCGTCCGCTCGGCCAGCAGATGCGCGGGCGGCACCCGGTAGGGGATGCCCGCGTTGCGTATCTTGCGCTTGGCCCTGACCAGCCGCTGCGCCATGGTGGCCTCCGGCACCATGAACGCCGCGGCGATCTCGGCCGTGGTGAGCCCCGCGAGCGTACGGAGCGTGAGGGCGACCTGCGCCTCCAGCGGCAGGGCCGGGTGACAGCAGGTGAACATCAGACGCAACCGGTCGTCGGGCACGTGATCCTCCTCCGCGGACTCCGGCCGGGGCTCCGGGCCGGGCCCGGCCGGCGCCGAGGCCAGCGCGCGCAGCCGCGCCGCCTCGGCGGTGCCGCGGCGGAACCGGTCCAGCGCCCGGTTGCGCGCCGCGGTGGTGAGCCACGCCCCGGGACGGCGCGGCACACCGTCCCGGGGCCAGCGGGCGAGCGCCTGGGCGAAGGCGTCCTGGGCGCACTCCTCGGCCAGGTCCCAGTCGCCGGTCAGCCGGATCAGCATGGCGACGACACGGCCCCACTCCTCGCGGAACGCCTCCTCGACGACCCGGGTGACGTCGGCGCCGCTCATTCCGGCCAGAACGGCCGCACCTCGATCGCGCCGAACGACGCCACCGGGTGCTTCGAGGCGATCTCGATGGCCTCGTCCAGGTCGGCGCACTCGATGATGTCGAATCCGGCGATCTGCTCCTTGGTCTCGGCGAACGGCCCCTGGGTCACCAGTCCGGCCCGCACCGTCGTGGCGTCGCCGGCGGGGCACAGGCGATGCCCGCCGAGGCGCACGCCGCGGCGCTCGGTCTCCTCGACCCACGCCTCCGGGTCGGCCTGCTCGGGGCTCACCTCGACCGACTCCTCGGCACAGATCAACAGCAGGTACTTCATCGGTTGTCTCCTCCGGGACACGGTGGCCGCCCTGCGCGGCCGCTCTCCTCTACGACGCGATGGTGTCCCGAAATCGACAGCCGGTTCCGCCCGGATGTCGAAAATCCGCCCCGGCGCCGTCGTGCTTGCGGGAGGCGCTCGTCGGAAGGCGCCGTACGGGAAGGCGGGACGCATGTCCGAGGTGGCCCGGGGGGCAGCCGGTCGAGACGGACGGCGAGAGGGCCGGGACCGGAGAGCCGTGCCACGGGCACGAGCGGCGGTGACGGCGGTGTTCGCCGTGAACGGCGCCCTGATCGCCGCGTTCGCGGTCCGTACGCCCTCCCTCAAGATGGACCACGATCTGACGGAGGGACTGCTGGGCCTCCTGAACGCCCTGGCCGGTGTGGCGGCGCTCGCCGCGACGCGGGTCGCCGGGCGACTCGCGGCGCGGATCGGCAGCGCCTGGGTCGTGCGGATCGCCGCGGTCGCCCTTCCCCTCGCCCTGGTCGGGGTGGGCCTCGCCGGCGGGCACGTCCACCTGGCCGCGGCCATGGTCTTCGTCGGAGCCGCGAACGGGCTGCTCGACACGGGCATGAACGCGCAGGCGGTGATGGTCGAACGGGCGGCGCACCGTCCCATCATGAACGGCTGCCACGCGGCATGGAGCATCGGCTCGGTGGCCGGTTCGGTCACCGGCGGGGCCGCGGCGCAGGCGGGCATGTCCCTCACCACGCACTACCTGATCCTGGGGGCGGTCGTGACGACCGTCGCCCTGGTGACGGGCAGATGGCTGCCGGCCGAGGAACCCTCCGCGGAGCACCCGTCCGCGCGTACGGACGACGTGCCCGGACGGCGAGGACGGCGGGCGGGCTGGACGCGCCGCGTCCTGCTTCTCGGCGCGATGGGCGCGGCGGTGCTGGCCTGTGAGGAGGCCGTCATCACCTGGAGCGGGGTGCTCCTGCACGACGATCGGGGCGCTTCACTGGGCGTGGCCTCGCTGGGCCTCGTCGCCTTCACCGCCTGCCAGACGGCGGGACGGCTCGCGGGCGACCGGCTGTCCGCGCGGTACCCGGCACGCGTCCTGGTCCGGGGCGGCACCGCGCTGGCGGCCATCGGCCTGGCGGCGGTGGTCGTGGCCCCCACTCCGGTTTTCGCGGTCGCAGGATTCGCCCTCACCGGTCTCGGGCTGGCCTCACCGCTGCCGCTGATCTTCAGCGCGGCCGGGCACGCGGGCACGGAGGAGGGCGCCACGGGGGCGACCGCCGCGGTGGCCCGGCTCACCACCATGACGTACTCGGCCATGCTGCTCGCTCCGGCGCTGGTCGGCCGGGTCGCACAGGTGCTCGGACTGACCTGGACGCTGGCACTGCTGGTGCCGCTGCTGGTGACCGCGGCCTGGAAGGCCTCGGCGGCGATGCGGATCCCGTCCCGGCCCGATGCCCCGGTCGCTCCCGTCGACGCTCCGGCCGCGTCCGGCTGACGGGGCAACCGGCCGGTGCGGGCGGCAGGGGGACGCGGTCAGCCGCGCTCGGCGGCCTGGACGGTGTGGCGCAGCAGCAGGGCCGTCGTCACCGGGCCAACCCCGCCGGGCACGGGCGTGAGCGCCCCCGCCTTGTCCGCGACCGCGACGGCGTCGACGTCGCCGACCAGGCCGCCGTCCTCGGTGGGGTTGGTGCCGACGTCCACGACGACCGCCCCGGTCCGCACATGCTCGGCCGTGATCAGCCCGGCCCGGCCGGCCGCGGCCACGACCACGTCGGCGACGGCGGTGATCGCGGCCAGGTCCCGCGTGCGGGAGTGGCAGACCGTCACGGTGGCGTTCCGGTCCAGCAGGAGATGGGCGGCGGGCTTGCCGACCACCGTGGACCGGCCGACCACGGCGACGTGCAGGCCGGCCAGGTCGACGCCGTGGTGGTCGAGGATCGCCACGACCGCCTCGGCGGTCGCCGGAGCGAACGCGGGCAGGCCCGCGGCCAGGCGGCCCAGCGACAGCGGGTTGGCGCCGTCGACGTCCTTCTCGATCGCGATCGCGCCGGCCAGGTCCTCCAGCTTCGCTCCCCGCGGCAGCGGAGTCTGGAGGATGACGCCGTGCACGGTGTCGTCGGCGCTCAGCTCCGCCAGCCGCTCGCGGATCCGGCCGGGGTCGGCCTCCGCGCCGAGGTCGACGATGTCGCAGGCGATGCCGGCCTTCTCCGCGGCACGCGCGATCGAGCGGACGTACCAGGCGCTGGACTCGTCCGCGGTCGCCACGACGACCGCGAGCTTCGGCGGCCTGCCGGCCGCGGCGAGTGCGGCGGCCCGCTCGGCGGCCTCGGTCCGGACGGCCGCGGCGAGCTCCTTGCCGGACAGCACCCGGGCGCTCATCGGGCGATCTCCGCACGGACGGCGGCGGTGACGCGTTCGGCCCGCGCGGCCACGTCGTCCACGCCTGCCGCCACGGCGGTCAGTTCGGCGCGGGCCCGCTCGTCCTTGATCCCGCCGAGGTTGATCTCGATGTTCACCCGGGCGGTGGTCGCCGCGGCCCGCGCGGCCTCGGTGGCGGCGGCGATGTCGGAGACGACGTTCCGGTTGCCGGTGGGCAGCAGTTCCTCGGCGATGCCGACGGCCCTTTCCGCGACGCCGGCGACCTCGGCCGGGACCCTGCCCGCTCCCACCAGCGCCTCGGCGATGGCGGCCGACCGGGCGGCCTTCGCCTCGTCGGTGTCCTTGGGCAGCTTGTACGCCTCGGTGACCGCCGTGAACGCCGCCTCGTCGTCCTCGGCCAGGCGCAGAGCCCTCGACCGCAGTTCGTCGGTCTCGCCGATGATCCGTTCGACCAGGGACGCGTGCCCGGCGTACTTCTCCCCGGTGCTGTACCGCGCGACCATGCCCAGCAGCGCGGCGGCCTGGGCGGCCTGCAGGGCCGCGGCGGCGCCTCCGCCCGGGGCGGGCACCCGGTCGGCGAGCCGGGAGAGGAAGTCGCTGATCTTCTCGTCGCGCATCGCGCCCGTCCTCCGGTGGTGACAGCACGGCCGTGAAAATCCTCCCACGTCCCCTCCGTCGCGCCCGCGCCGCCTTCCCCGTGTCCTCGCGCGTCCTCCGTCCTGCGTGTGTCCTGTTTCGCGCGTCTTCCGTCTCGCGCGTCTTCCGTCAGCGGGACGGACAGGCCGGCTCGGCCACGGGCCGTACGGGCTCGGGTGGGGCCTCGGCGCGCCGGGAGGCACCCGCGGGGGCCTGGCCGAGCAGGGTGCCGCCGAGGGCGAGGACCATGCCGAGCAGCTGAACCGGGCTGAGAGCCTGACCGAGCGCGGCCCAGCCGATGACGGCCGCGGAGACCGGACTCAGCAGCGCGAGGAAGGCGACGGAGGTCGCGGGCAGCCGGGAGATTCCGCGGAACCAGATCCAGTAGCCGAGGGCGGTGCCGACGATGCCCAGATAGGCGTAGCCGAGCAGGTTCTCGCCGCTGAGCGCGGGCGGCGCGCCCTCGACGAGCAGGGCGACCGGAACGAGCAGCAGCCCGCCGGCGCTGAGCTGCCATCCGGTGAGGGCGAGCGCGCCGACGCCCTCGGGACGGCCCCAGCGCTTGGTCAGCACGGTCCCGGCCGACATGGACGCCGCCCCCACGAGCCCGGCGAGCACGCCGACCATGTCCAGTCGCGCCTCGGCGCGCAGGACGACCAGTCCGACCCCGAGCAGCCCGACGAGCCCGGCGAGCACCTTGCGCGCGGTCGGACGCTCGGCGAGCAGCAGGGCGGCGAAGGCGAGCGCGAACAACGGGCCGACGGCGCCCAGCACGGCCGCGACACCGCCCGGCAGCCGGTACGCCGCCAGGAACAGCAACGGGAAGAACGCCCCGATGTTCAGCGCGCCGAGCACCGCCGCCCGCCAGACCCACACTCCCCGCGGCAGCACGCGGGTGACGGCGAGCAGTGCGAGCCCGGCCGGCAACGCTCTGGTCAGCGCGGTGAAAAGGGGACGGTCGGGCGGGAGGAACTCGGTCGTCACGGCGTAGGTCGAGCCCCAGACGAGTGGGGTGAGCGCGGTGAGGGCGAGCGTGCCCACGGCCGGCAGGGAACCATGGCTGGCGATTCTCACGGTTGCTCCTCGTTGATAATCTCAGTGTTGAGATAACAGCACGCCGAACAGTTAAACGTCAAATAAACGAACGCTGAGAGACGTCGAGGGAGCCTGGATGGGCGACGCCGTGGACATGCTGCTGAGCCAGTGGCGGCGGGAACGGCCGGACGTGGACCCCTGGCCGATGGGCGTCGTCGGGCGCGTCTCCAGGCTGGCGCGGCTGCTGGACCGGGAGCTGAAGGAGTTCTTCTCGTCGTACGGCCTGGAGACGTGGGAGTTCGACGTGCTCGCGACGCTGCGCCGGTCGGGCCCGCCGTACGAGCTGACGGCCGGAGCCCTGAACAGGGCGGCGATGGTCACCTCCGGCGCGATCACGAACCGCATCGACCGCATGGCCGCCAGGGGGCTGGTCGAACGGATCCCGGACTCCGGCGACCGGCGGTCCGTCCGCGTACGGCTCACCGGCAGCGGCCTCGCGCTCGTGGACGAGGTGCTGGAGCCGCACGTCGCGAACGAGGCGCGACTGCTGGCCCCGCTGGACCCGGGGGAGCGAGATCACCTGGTCGGCGCCCTGCGTACCCTCCTCGCCTCCCTCGGCGACACCACCCTCGGCTAGCTGCGTGTCGCCTGTGAGGCAGGCCGGTCAGCCGTATACCAGGGCGCGTACGCGGGCGGCGTCCTCGTGGGGGAGTGAGGCCGCGGTGAGCGCCCGGCGGGAGTCCATCGGGCGGTAGGCCGTACGGGACAGGCCCGTCCAGGTGAACGGGGAACGGGCCGGCCTCCGGGAGGACGTGCAGGCGGCGGTGACCCGGCGGGCGGCGCGATCGGTCCAGGGCAGGCCGCACCAGTCGTAGAGGTCGCGGAAGCCGTCGAGGGGCGCGGCGCACAGGTCCTCGTAGCGCACGACCCTGATGCCGGCCGCCCGCCGGGCCATCGTGTCGGTGACCCGCCACGCGACCCGCCACAACACGGCCGCCGAGGTGATCACATCCCGCTCGCCGGTGAAGGGCCCGAGATCGGCCACGTACGGGTGGTCACGCACCAGGAGGGGCTGGCCGAGCAGTTCGCGCACGTCCACCCGCCAGCCGAGCCGCCGCCAGCTCCCGGCGAACGACACGGGGTCGCGGACCACGACGACCACCCGGCAGCCGAGGCGGCCGGCGAACCATTCGGCCGACAGCAGTGCGAAGGGGTCGTCCAGCAGCGCCCTCCTGGCCAGCAGGCGCCCGAGGGTGAAGGCCGTGCCGTACCTGGCCATGCGGGCCAGGTCGCCGGGGCCGTGGTTGCGGCGGATCTCCGCCGCCCAGCCGTAGCGCAGCGCGACCGTCCGGGAGAAGGCCGCCAGCCAGGGCGTCTCGTTGTCCGGGCAGACGTACTGGAAGCGGTGCGTCACGGACGCGTCGAGCACGCCGGGGGAGCGGCCGGGCGGGCGCTGCGGGTTCAGCGGCTCGTTCACGTAGACCAGCCGCCCGCTCGCCGTGAGCATCCGGCCCACCCAGCTCGTGCCGCTGCGCGGCAGGCCCGTGACCAGCACGGGCGGCCCGGCGGCCGTCATCCGGTCCCGCTGGGGCCGGCGGCCGGGTGCGGGTGTCACGACGCGGCCCTCATCCGGACGGCCGTCGCGCGGGCGGGGCGGCGCAGGCCCAGGCTGTCGCGGCGGCGGGGCGGCGCAGGCCCAAGGGGAGCAGGCCGTACCGGCGGTGGACCTGGACGGCGGGCAGCAGGTTCTTCACGAGCACGCCGCCCGACCAGCCCAGCGCCGCGCCCAGCGCGCCGTACGCGGGGACGAGCAGCACGTCGAGGGCGATCGTCACCGCGACGGCCGCGGTCACGTTGGCCAGGCTGGCGGCCGTGCGCCCGCCCGCGACGAGCACGACGTCGACCATGCCGCAGGCGGTGGCGACCATCATCGTGGCCGACAGGACGAGCGCGATCGCGCCGCCGCCGGCGTAGGCGGGCCCGAACAGCGGCAGCAGCCACGGCGCGAGCGCCGCGTATCCCAGCCAGAGCGGCCAGGTGAGCACGACCAGCCACCTGGTGGTGGTGCGATACAGCGCGCGGGCGCCGTCCAGGTCGCCCTCGGCGAGGGCCCGCACCAGCCGCGCCTGCGCGGCCTGGGCGAGCCCCTGACCGGCGAGCTGTCCGAGCACCTTGAACCGGGTCGCCGCGGTGTAGACGGCCGCGGCGGCGGGTCCTGCGAGCAGCGCGACGATCACCACGTCGAGCCGCTGGAACACCGACTGCAGGGCCGCGGCGGCCGACCGCGGCGCGGTGTGCCGCCAGAAGGCCCCGACCTCTCCCACCTCGTACGGCCCGAGCCCCCGCAGCCGTACGGCGGCCAGCACCGCGCCCGCCAGGCAGGGAACCGCCCAGGCCGCGGCCAGCACCGGCGGCGGCGCGGCGCAGAGCACGGCGGCGCTGACGAGCGCGAGCTGCCCGAGCGGCTGGACGGCCCCGGACAGCAGCAGCGTGGGCCGCATGGTGCCGAGGCCGCGGGTGGCGCAGATCAGCACGTCCGACAGTGTGACGAACGGCAGGGCGGCGGCCAGCACCACCCAGACGCCGCCGGGCACGCCGGTGAGCCCGGCGAGCGGCCCCGCAGCCACGGCGACCGCAGCCCCGGTCACGGACGCGAGCGCGGCCACCGGCGCGAGGACCCCGCGGACCAGCCGCCGGCCCCCGCCAGGGCCGCGGACGGGCCGGATGGGCCGGGTGGGCCCGGTGGGCCGGGTGCGGGCCAGGGCGTGGACCAGGCCGTTGCCGGTGTCGAGGCGCACGACGCCCGCCAGCATCAGGCACACCGATGTGGCCGTGAAGAACGCCCCGGCGGCCTGCGGGGACAGCGACCGCGTCACCACGAGCACGAGGGCGAACTGCCCGCCCGCGGCGGCGGCCGCCGAGACCAGCCCGGCGACCCCATGCCGCAGCAGGCCCCTCCGCTCACGAGGGCCACCGTGCGGACCCTCATGACCGGGACGATTGCGCCCGGGACCCGCGGACGGTCCGGTCAGCGCCGCCACGAGGGCACCGCCCCCAGCCACGGCACGAGCAGCGCGTCCCACGGCTCGAAGTGCTCGCGGAGCCGGCGGTGGACCGACGCGGGCATGGCCTGACGCGGCCGGGCGTTGTGCCGCTCGAACTCCACGTCCACCAGCCGGGGCAGCCCCAGGAAGCCCAGCACCCGGTCGTACGCGGCGGAGGGGTCGCGGAACAGCAGCCCGCTGTCGAGCACCAGGATCCGGTCGCGCCCCACGAGCGGCTCCAGCCGGGCGAGTTGCTCGGCGTACCGTCCCCGGGCGAGGTACGCCTGATGCCGGTGCGCGTGACTGACGTAGCCGGGGACGCTCCGGAGCCGTTCTGCCTCACCGGCGAGGCGCTCCGGCTCCAGCGCGAGGGCGCGCTCGAAGCTCGGCTCGGTCTCGAACCCCCGCGCCAGCTCGTGCGCGTGCGCGGAGCAGGCCCGCTCCACCGGGTCCCGGACCAGGGCGATCAGCTTGACGCCGGGCAGGTCGGCCGCGATGCGGGCCCCCGCCAGGGGATGGAACAGGTAGTAGGGGGACGACTCGAACGCCTGGGGGGCCTGGCCGTGCCGGAACCCGAGCATCCGGGCCCCGGATGTCAGCGGAAAGTGGGCGCGGTACCACGCCAGGCCCCGCTCGTAGGCCATGTCGAAGTAGTGGACGCCCTTGCGCAGCACCGGCTTCATCACCAGCGGGTGCCGGGACAGGGCGCGGTAGAGCGAGGTCGTGCCGCACCGCTGGGCTCCGACGATCAGGAACGACGGCAGCACCCTCCCGCCGCTGGTCAGCCTTCCTGCGGCGTACGAGACGGCGTGCGCCGAGTGCTTCAACGGCGCCTTCACAGCAGGCACTCCTCATGGTCGACGAGAGGGTTCAGCCAGACGGCGGGCGGCCCGAGCGGCTCGTGGCCGTCGCGGTGGTGCCGCTCGGCCAGGGCGACCAGGTAGTGGACCGCCGTACGGCGGGCCAGCGCCACCTCCACGCCGAACGGCTCCAGGACCCCGCCCGCCTGGGCGAGACACGACCGGGCGGCGACCGCGGGCGGCATCCGGCGCAGCGCCTGGTGGAAGAAGTGGTGCAGGGCGTCGAAGCCGAGCGGCACGCCGACCGCGAAGCGTTCCCAGTCCCACACGAGCAGCCGCCCGTCCGCCCCCGCCGCGAGATTCCAGGGGGTGAAGTCCCCGTGCCAGGCCGCCTCCCCGTGCCGATCCCCGGGCCTCTCCTCGTCGTACGGGCGGATGGCGGCGATCTCCTGTACGGCCGAATCGAGCAGGCGGGCGGGCACGCGGCGGGAGGTCACGGGCAGCGGGGACAGCATCAGCACCTCCAGGCCCCGCCACTCGCCGTGATACAGCACGTCGGGCGGCATGACGACCTTCAACGGCCGCCCGGCGAGCATGCGCAGCACCTCGCTCTCGTACCGCACCAGCCGTTTGGCCCGCGGTGAGTCGCCGATCTTCACGAACCCCGCGAGTCCCGACTCGTCGTACGCCTCCAGGATGGGTTTGCGGTTGGCGCGGCGGGCGGGCCTGACGTGGACGACCACGCGCACACGGCGGCCGAGGACGTCGCTCAGGTGCGTCTCGATCGTGTCGGTCCCGCCGTGGACGGGCAGGCCGCGCCCCAGCGCGCCGTGCCACCACGCGCGCGGGACGACCCGCCGGGGGGCGAGGCGGTGCGGCAGCACGCTGCGGGCCCCCGGACGGGCGTCGTGTCCGGGAAACAGCAGGTTCATGACCTGGTCCAGGTAGCGGAGACGATCGGCGGCGTCCCTCATCGGGCCTCCCCGAGGTCCGTTGTCACGGCGGCGTTGCGCCAGAGCAGTGCGAAGGAGATCAGGAAGAGGGTCAGGGCGCTGATCAGCCCGTCGTAGACGACCATGTAGAGCAGCACGATGATCATCACGAGCGTCCCGGCCTTGCCGATCGGCGACCGGTCCGCCCAGTAGCGCCGCACCGCGCCGGCGAAGAAGGCGGCGTACAGCAGGGCCCCCGCGAAGCCCTGGCTGATCAGCAGCAGCCACAGTTGCCCGTCGCTGCCGAGCGGGGGATGGCCGCACTCCACGCACCACGCGCTGCGGCCCGTCGTCACGGTCCGGTGGCTGCCGTACGCGGTGCGCGTGTTGCCGTATCCGATCACCGGGGACGAGGTCGCGACCCGGACCGTGGTCGCGACCGTGAACGCGCGGATGCCGTTGCTGTGCGGGTTGTCCAGCCGCTGGGCGACGATGCCGCTCAGCGGCGACAGCAGGAACACCGCGGCGGCGAGGGCCGCGGCCGCGGCCGCCACGAGGGGGCGTCCGCCCCGGATCACGAGGTAGGCCGCCGAGACCCCGAGCCCGATCCACAGGCCCCGGTTGAGCGAGTAGACGACCGGGACGGCGGCGACGGCGAGCACGAGCACGGCCGCCACCCGGCGGTACGGCCCGCCGTAGGCCCACCAGCCCACCACGAACCAGATCACCAGCACCGAGACGTCGCTGCCCCAGGCGTTGGCCCACTCGAACGGCGCCTCCGGACGCGGTGCGGCGTGCCCGAGCACGTGCTGCATCTGGGCGGCCGTCGGGTGGATGAGGTTGGCGACGAAGGGGTGGCCGCCGATCGACGGCGGCAGCACCATCTCCATGGGCGAGGTGAACGCGAAGCCGGGCGCGAGCACGCCCAGCAGCCCGCCGGCGACGGCCGTCAGGAACAGCACGCCGAGCCACCTGACGAGGGTGCGCTGCGGCAGCTCGTCATGGGTGAGATTGCCCAGGTAGAGCACCATGATCAGAAGTGAGACGTAGACGGCCAGCCGCATCAGGTAGCCGATGACCCGGCCGGCGGCGAGCTCGCCGTACGTGCCGTCCGGCGTTTCGGCGAGCGCGAGCGCGCTGACGAGGTAGCCCGTGAGCAGCAGCGCCCACAGGCCGAAGCCCTTCGGCGCGCGGATCGGCCGCCTGCGCCACAGCACCGCCGCCATGGGCGCCGCCAGCACCACCACCGACAGCCCGCCCAGGCCGAGCGCCCACCAGACCGGGTAGCCGAGCAGGAGCGCGGCGATCGGCCAGGCCGTCCGCGCGGGACGGCGACGGCGACGGCGCCTGCGGGCCGCAAGGGGCTGGTCCCCGCCGGGCGGCCGGTCCTGCCACCCCGTCCCGTGCGCCGGGAGCTCCAACCGCGGGACGGCGACCATCGGCGCGGGACCGCTCGCGATGCGGATGCCGGGGGCTCTCACGCGCCCCACTCCGCGGTCTCGGGGACGGGCGCGACGAACCCCGGCGGTACGGCGACGGCGCCGAGCACGCGGGCGCCCTGCCGGGACAGCTGCCGCACGGCCCGGGTGACCTCGGGGGAGGTCGTCCGCCGCAGGCCGACCAGCAGCAGGGCGGCGTCGGGATGGGCCGACCGGCCGGTCACGACCGTCACCGGCACGAGATGCGCCAGCGCCGAGCCGAGGCCCTTGGCGAGCGGCCTGGCGGTGCTCGTGACCCCGACGCCTTCGAGGAGCAGCCGGTGTGGCCCGCCGCCCAGCGACGTGGCGACGGCGGCGGCCATCTCGTCGAGGATCCCGGAGTCCGGCCTGGCCGGAAGCTCGGCGAGCAGCGGCAGGCCGCACAACCTCTCGATGTCCGCACACGTGCGGACGCGGGTGTCCAGGCGGTCTCGGCCGAACGCGGCGCCCGCCCCCGCCAGGATGCCGAGGAACAGGCCGCTGCCGAGGAAGAGCGGGGGGCTGGGGTGGGCCGGTCGCGCGGGCGGCCTGGCGGGGCTGATGACCGTGCCCGGCGTCACCGCGACGGTCTTGAGCGCGTCGTAGCGCAGCGTGAGGTCCGACACCTGCCGGGCGAGCATGGCCTGCCGCCGCGTCGTCCCCAGCCCGGCCGCACCCCCTGCTGTCGTGGTCTGGGCCGGGGCCGTCTGGGCGGTCGCGGTCGCGCTCCGGGTCGCGGTGGCCTCGTCGAGATCGTCCTCGACGTCGCGCAGCCGCGCGGCGATCAGCTTGAGCTGGGCGCCGATCGCGTCCTCGGCCGCGCGGGCGCGGTTGCGCAGGTACGCCTCCGCGTACGCCTGGGCTCCCGCCGCCGCGGCTTGGGGATCGGACGCGGAAAACGAAATGGAAAGAATGGCGGAATTGGGGGGAACGTCCACGGTGACGTGCTCCCGCAATTCCTCCGGATTCGGATTTTTCAGTGCTTCGGCGGCCCGGGCCGAGACGACCGCCGACCGGGCGATCTGTGATTCGGTGTCGAGATTGAGCGTCTCCCGTTGCCGCGCGTTCGGCACGTTGAACTGTTCCTGCGCGCCGGTCGGCAGCACCTGCACCTGGGCGACCGCGGTGTAACGCTCGGGGGTCAGCGCGAGCGCCGCGCCTGCGCCGCCCACTCCCGCCAGCAGGCAGACGGCGGCGACCAGACGCCTGCGCCCGAGCACCGAACCGTACTCCGCCAGGCCGTGATCCACCCGGTGACGGCTGTGCGGCGGCAGGCTCATCGAACTCCCCGTGCCCTCGGTCGTCACGCGGCCGCGGCCTCGGTGCGGGGAGTTGTGGCCCCGGAATGAGGGAGAAGCCGCCGGGCGCGTTCGTGGTCCCGGCGGCGGTCCGGCGGGATCCGGTCTCGAACTATAGGCCGCCGAGGAGTTTCGTCCCCGGCTATTGCCGAATTCGGGCCGGGCAATGGCCGAGCAATTAGCCGATGAAAGCGGATATTTCCGTACATCTGAGATGGGGAAACGGCTTCCGAAGCCACGGGAATTGATGGGATGGTGTTTGCCCATCCGTTCATTGCGAGGTCTGCCGAAAAAGGGGGCGCGATGAGACTCATCGCCGGCGTGGCCGTACTGGCGGCGGGGGCGTGCGCGACGGGTTGCGCGGGCACCGCCACGAGCGGGCGGGTGCCGGGCGGCGGCGCCGCGACGACGCCGGTCGCCTGCGCGGTCACCGACAAGCTCATCCCGACGTGCGGGGCGTGGTGGGGGATCGCGCCCGACGTCTTCTCCGGACGCGGCCCGATCCGCGCGGTGGACATGGCCGAACGGCGCATGGGCCGCCGGGCCGACATCGTGCACGTCTACCACCGGGGCGGCGAGCTCTTCCCCACCGCCGAGGAGCGGGAGATCGCCAAGGGCCCCCGGCTGCTGCTGGTGAACTGGAAGCCGGCGCTCGACCACACCTGGGCCGAGGTCGCGCGCGGCGAGGTGGACGGGCGCGTCGACCGGCTCGCCGAGCACATCCGGCGCACCTTCCCCGGCCGGTTCTTCCTCACGATCCACCACGAGCCGGAGAACGACGTACGCGAGGGCGGGGGATACACGGCCGCCGACTACGTCGCGATGTACCGGCACGTGGTGACGCGCCTGCGGCAGCGGGGCGTGCGCAACGCGGTGACCGTGATGACTTACATGGGCGCGCCCAACTGGGCGGTCAAGCCGTGGTTCGGCCGGCTCTATCCCGGCGACGACGTGGTCGACTGGGTGGCCTTCGACCCGTACGCAGACGACCGGGTGCGCGACTTCGCCGGGCTGGTCGACAAGACCCGGCCCGACGCGCCGGGCTGGCCCGGGTTCTACCGGTGGATGCAGGCGAGGTTCCCGGCCAAGCCGATCATGGTCGCCGAGTGGGGCGCCTTCGAGCGGCGCGGAGCGCCGGGATTCAAGCGCGACTTCTTCGAGTCCGTCCAGCGCCAGATCGGGAACTACCCGCAGATCAAGGCGCTGGTCTACTTCGACTCGCCGCTGGCTCCCCGGGGTGACACCAGGTTCGACACCACGCCGGGCGCCACCCGGGCGTTCGCGCAGCTCGGACGGCTGCCCCGCTTCACGTCGACGCCGGTGCCGCCCTCCTGAGCGTGCCCGGGGGGACGCCTCAGCGCACCCAGCCGCCCGCGGTGACGAGGTTCAGCACGGCGCCGACCGCGCGCTCGACCGTCATGTCCGTCGTGTCGAGAACGAGGTCGGCGTCCTCCGGCTCCTCGTAGGGGTCGGAGATCCCGGTGAACTCCGGGATCAGCCCGGCGCGCGCCTTGGCGTACAGGCCCTTGCGGTCGCGGCGCTCGCACTCCTCCAGCGGCGTGGCCACGTGGACGAGCAGGAAGTCGCCGCCGACCTCCTCGACCATCGCCCGCACCTCGTCCCGCGTCGCGGCGTACGGCGCGATGGGCGCGCAGACGGCGAGGCCGCCGTGGCGGGCGACCTCGGCGGCCACGAACCCGATCCTGCGGATGTTGAGGTCGCGGTCCTCCCGCGAGAACGTGAGCCCCGCCGACAGCAGCCGCCGCACGACGTCGCCGTCCAGGTAGGTGATCGTGCGGCCGCCGCGCTCCAGCAGCGCGTCGCGCAGCCCCCGGGCGATCGTCGACTTGCCCGAGCCGGACAGCCCGGTGAAGAACACCACGAGACCCCGCTTGTGCGGCGGCCCGGGGATCGTGACCGGCGCGGGGCCGGCGAGATGCTCGGTGGCGCCGTAGTTGCGCGCCACGTGCTCGCGGAGCTCGAGGTCGATCTCGGTGTCCTCACGCGGCGCGAGCGGCACCGCGACCACCGTGGCCCCCGGGAGCTTCTCGGCCGCCTTGAGCGCGGCGCGCACCACGGCCGGGCCGCCCTCGCCGAAGACGAGGGGCATGAGGAGCACGGCCGCGTCCAGTTCCTCGGCGGTCGCCGCGACCTCGTCGAGCGCGGCGGAGTCGAGCGGCCCGCGCATCGTCACCGCGAGGACCTCGCCGTACGGCAGGTCCTTGCGCACCTCCTCCGGCGTACGGCGCAGCCGGGCGAACGGGCCGTACGCGGGGGCGTCGAGCGCCTCGACCGGTCCCGCGGCGTGGTGGCCGTCCCGCTCCACGACGGTCAGCACCGCGACCGCCGCGCCCTCGGGGTCCTTGAGCGTCACCCGGTCGCCGGGCCCGAACTCGTCGGGAAGCGCGATGGTGACCGGGTCGGGCCAGGGCGCCCCGCCGGGCAGCCGCCCGCGGTCGACCACGCTCTCCACCTCGGCAGAGGTGAGGAAGCCGGTCAGCGGCGCGTACGCCCCGGACAGCAGCAGTTCCAGGTCGGCCAGCTCACGTGCGTCGGGCGTCCACTCGGTCATGGCATCCGTTTCCGCTTGATCGATCGGACCTCATGGGGTCGGATACGCACCCTACTGGCACCGGCACGCATAGCGCGCCCGTGCCCGGGGCGTCTACAGGCAGACATTAATCCGAGGAGGTGCTCGTGGACGCCGCAGAGGAGCGACGATTCCGCGATTTCGTGTCGGCCCGCGCGCCGGCGCTCATGCGGCTGGCCTATCTGCTGACCGGAGGCGACCAGCACTCCGCCGAGGACCTGCTGCAGGCCGCCCTGGCCAAGGTCGTCACCCGATGGGGGCGGCTCGACGAGCCCGAGGCGTACGTGCGGCAGGTCATGTACCGGCAGCAGATCAGCTGGTGGCGGCTGGCGTGGCGGCAACGGGAGACCAGCGTGGCCGACGTGCCGGAGCACCCGGCCGGCCGTGGAGACGCCGACGACGCCGAGCTGCGGATGATCCTGCGCCGCGCGCTCGCCCGGCTGACGCCCCGGCAGCGCGCCGTGCTCGTGCTGCGGTATCTGGAGGACCTGCCCGAGAACGAGGTGGCCCGCATTCTCGGCTGCTCGGTCGGGACCGTGCGCAGCACCGCGCACCGGTCCCTCGCCCGGCTGCGGGCGACCGCGCCGGAACTCACTGACCTGCGCCTGAGCGAGGTGATCTGATGACGCCCCGGATGCTGAAGCAGACGCTGGAGGAGTGGTCGCGGGAGGTGCACGTGCCCGCCGACCTCGCCGGCCGCGCGCTGCGCCGCCGGTCGCGGCTGCGCCTGACGAGATTCGCGGGGGCGGTCTCGTGCGCGGCGCTCGTGGCGGCCGTGGCCCTGCTGGTGCCGCTGGTCGTGATCCCCCGGTTCGCGCAGCCCGCTGACAGCGGCGGCGCACCGGTGGTGGTGCCCGTCGAGCCCTACCGGCAGACGGCCCACGCGCAGGACGTGCTCGCCGACATGGCGAGCTCGCCGCCGAAGAAGATGATCGCGGCAGGGCAGGTGGCCGTCTCCGCCTACTACACCTGGCGGTGGCGCACCGTCGACGGACGCCGGGTGATCGACCGCACGTGGTATGTGCTCGACCAGGTGACGCAGAGCTACAAGAAGACGCAATGGGGCTGGGCCGAGGTGGCGCCCGGCCTGCGCTGGGCGGCGGTCCTGGAGAAGGACCTCCCGGTGCGGAGGATCGGAATCCTCGACATGGAGACGCGCCGGGTGCGGGCGTGGGTGCCCGTGGAACATCCGGTGGGCGGCGTCTCCTGGTCGCCCGACGGCACCCGGCTCGTGGCCACCGCCTACGACAAGAGCCCAGACCTGCACCAGAGCGCGGCCGGCCGCGAAACCTGCCCGCCGCGCGCGCCGGCGAGTCCCGGGCAGCCGCACCCCGGGAGGATCTCCACGAGCCGCACCGGGTTCTACATCGTCGACGTGGCGACCGCGACGGCGGGCAGGTTCCGCGCCGTCGATCCCTGCCGCATCGGACCCGGCAACGTGCGGCGCGACTTCCGGTGGAGCGACGACGGCACGCTGGTCTGGGAGAGCAGATACCTCATGCCGCGGCCCGACGCCTTCTACGACCTGGAGGGCCGGCCGCACGAGGCGCCCGACGGCTACGTCGCGCCGGAGTCGAAGGCGGGCGTGTCGCCCAACGGCAGGCTGCTGGCCGGCCGGGACGGCATGCCGACCAAGGTCACCGAAGTTGCGACGGGCAAAGTCGTGGGCCGTCAGCAGGTGCTCCAGCTTCTCGCCTGGGCGGACAACCGCCGCCTGGTCGGACTGGGCTGCGCCGGCAGGTGCGGCAACGAGTTCACCAACGGACTGGTGCTGGTGGACGTGGACGGCGGGAACGCCGTACCGCTGACGGCGAACCGGAAGAACAGCCAGCAGCCCGGGTCGTGGGAACCGGTCCTGACCCCGCGGTAGGGGTCAGATGAGGCGGGCGAAGTGGTTCTGCGGACGGCGGATCACCATGGTGATCTCGTCCTCGGTGCCGTTGAGCCCGCCTCGCGAGAGCGCGGCCACGGCCCGGCAGACCACCGAGACCAGACCGCTGTGCGGTCCCCGCCGGGCCGGGCCGCTCACCGCCGAGTAGTCCTCGGCGATCATGAGTCCGCGCATCAGGCAGTACGCCTGGATGCCCTCCCGGGAGGCCAGCGGCTCGTAGACCGCCGGGAGCGGCCCCACGGACCCGGCCGGGGCGAGCGTGCGCCACAGCGTCCGGCGCAGCCAGCGGGGCGTCACCCGGTCGCAGAAGCCGTACGCCGACTTCCGGTCGCGCATCTTCAGCAGCAGCAGCCCGCCGGGGCGCAGCCCCGCGACGAGCCGGTCGAGCACGAGCTCGGCGTGGTGGATGCGTTCGAGCAGGAACGACACGTAGACGACGTCGAAGGAGCGCGGCGGGATCGGCACCAGACGCAGGTCGCCCAGGTAGGACGCCTCCAGGTCGCCGCGGTTGGCGGTGTGCGCCCGCAGGGGCGGCAGATCCTCGTCCACCCCCGTCATCCTCGGCTCGTACCGCCCCACGTCGAGGGCGCCGCCCCGGCCGCATCCGGCGATGAGGATGTCGAGCCGCCGTCCGAGCTGGTCGGTCCACTGCTCGCGAATCCGCTGGCTGAACACGTCGTCCTGGTCCGCGGACGACAACCGAACCTCTGTCATACGACTGAGAGTAATCATTTGAGGACGCTGAGTTGCGCATTTGCCGTCCCCCATCTCGTCCGGACCGAGCGGCCGAGCGGAGCGAGGCGGGCGGACAGGGCGTAGCCTGGATAGCCGCGGCCCGGTTGGGAGCATCTCGTGGATCTTCGCTCAGGCGGGGGTCGGCCGGATGCCGGGGGCCGCGTCCGCACGCCGGCTGTCTAAGTCACGGGGCTTTTGAAGGCATCGATGTCTCTTTCCGGACTGCTCGACCTCGTTTCCGCCGAATCCAGGCTGGCCGCCGCGCTCGACGCGGCAGGGCAGTCCGCCGATCCCGGTGCCGAGCTGGTGGCGCCGCCCGCGCTGCGGCCGTTCGCCGTGGCCGCGCTGTCCCGCGTACGGCCGGTGCTCGCGATCACGGCGACCGGGCGTGAGGCGGAGGATCTGGCCGCCGCGCTCACCAGCCTGGTCGACGAGAATTCCGTGGCCGTCTTCCCCGCCTGGGAGACGCTGCCGCACGAGCGGCTGTCGCCGCGCAGCGACACGGTCGGCCAGCGGCTGGCCGTGCTGCGGCGGCTGGCGCACCCGATCGAGGGCGACCAGACCGCCGGTCCGCTGCGGATCGTGGTGGCCCCGGTCCGCTCGCTGCTGCAGCCGATCGTGGCCGGTCTCGGCGACCTCGCGCCCGTACGGCTGCGCGCCGGCGACGAGGCCGACCTGGACGACATCGTGGCCCGGCTGGTCGAGAACGGCTACCACCGGGTGGACATGGTGGAGAAGCGCGGCGAGGTGGCCGTGCGCGGCGGCCTGCTCGATGTGTTCCCGCCCACCGAGGAGCATCCGCTGCGGCTGGAGTTTTGGGGCGACACGATCGAGGAGATCCGCTGGTTCAAGGTGGCCGACCAGCGCTCGCTGGAGGTCGCCCAGGACGGCCTGTTCGCCGCGCCCTGCCGCGAGCTGCTGCTCACCGACGACGTACGGCGGCGCGCCCGCGAGCTGGGGGAGGAGCACCCGGCGCTGAAGGACGTGCTCGACCAGCTCGCCGAGGGGGTGCCGGTGGAGGGCATGGAGGCGTTCGCGCCCGTGCTCGCCGGGGCCATGGACCTGCTGCTCGACCACCTGCCGGTGCGGTCGGCCGTGTTCGTCTGCGACCCCGAGCGCATCCGCGGCCGGGCCGTCGAGCTGGTCCGTACGAGCCAGGAGTTCATGGAGGCGTCCTGGATCGCCGCGGCGGCGGGCGGCGAGGCGCCGATCGACCTGGAGGCGGCGGCCTTCCGCACGCTGGAGGAGGTGCGCGACCACGCCCGCGAGCTGGGCCAGCCGTGGTGGAGCATCGCGCCGTTCGGCGAGGGCGTGGAGCTGGACGCGCAGGACGTCGAGGCCTACCGGGGCGACACCCAGCGGGCGCTCGCCGACATCAAGGGCTGGCTGGGCGCGGGCAAGGCCGTCGTGCTGCTGAGCGAGGGGCACGGCCCGGCCGAGCGCATGGTCGAGCTGCTCAAGGGCGTGGACGTGGCGGCGCGGCTGGTGCCGTCCCTCGACGGACCGCCGCCGAAGGACGTCGTGCAGGTCACGACGGGCCGCATCGACCACGGCTTCGTCACGCCGGACGTCGCCGTGGTGACCCACCTCGACCTGGTCGGGCAGAAGGCGTCCACCAAGGACATGCGCCGGCTGCCGTCGCGCCGCCGCAACATGGTCGACCCGCTCCAGCTCAAGGTCGGCGACCACGTCGTGCACGAGCAGCACGGCGTGGGCCGCTACGTCGAGATGGTCCAGCGCACGATCCAGGGCGCGACCCGCGAATACCTGGTGATCGAGTACGCCAAGGGCGACCGGCTCTACGTGCCGACCGACCAGCTCGACGAGGTCACGCGCTACGTCGGCGGCGAGGCGCCCACGCTCAACCGGATGGGCGGGGCCGACTGGGCCAAGGCCAAGACCCGGGCGAAGAAGGCGGTCAGGGAGATCGCGGGTGAGCTGATCCGGCTCTACTCGGCCCGGATGGCCTCGCCCGGCCACGCGTTCGCCCCCGACAGCCCCTGGCAGCGGGAGATGGAGGACGCCTTCCCGTACGCCGAGACGGGCGACCAGCTCGAGGCGATCGACGAGGTCAAGCGCGACATGGAGCGGCCCGTCCCGATGGACCGCCTGATCTGCGGCGACGTCGGCTACGGCAAGACCGAGATCGCGGTGCGGGCGGCGTTCAAGGCGGTGCAGGACGGCAAGCAGGTCGCCGTCCTCGTGCCGACGACGCTGCTGGTGCAGCAGCACCTGTCGACGTTCGGCGAGCGGTTCGCCGCCTTCCCGGTCACGGTGAAGCCGGTCTCCCGGTTCCAGACCGACAGCGAGGTCAAGGGGACCCTCGACGGCCTGCGCACGGGCGAGGTCGACGTGGTGATCGGCACGCACCGGCTGCTGTCGCCCGAGGTGAAGTTCAAGGACCTCGGCCTGATCATCGTGGACGAGGAGCAGCGGTTCGGCGTCGAGCACAAGGAGGCCATGAAGCACATGCGCACCCAGGTCGACGTGCTCGCCATGTCGGCCACGCCGATCCCGAGGACGCTGGAGATGGGCCTGACCGGCATCCGCGAGATGTCGACCATCCTCACCCCGCCGGAGGAGCGGCACCCGATCCTCACCTTCGTCGGGCCGTACGACGACAAGCAGATCGCGGCGGCGGTCCGGCGCGAGCTGATGCGCGACGGTCAGGTGTTCTTCGTCCACAACCGGGTCCGCACGATCGACAAGGTGGCCGCGCGGCTGCGCGAGCTGGTGCCGGAGGCGCGGATCGCGGTCGCCCACGGGCAGATGAACGAGACACAGCTCGAGAAGATCATGGTGGACTTCTGGGAGCGCAGCTTCGACGTGCTGGTCTCCACCACGATCGTCGAGTCCGGCCTGGACGTGCCCAACGCCAACACGCTCATCGTGGACCGGGCCGACAACTACGGCCTGTCGCAGCTCCACCAGCTGCGCGGCCGGGTCGGCCGGGGCCGCGAGCGCGGTTACGCCTACTTCCTCTACCCGCCCGAGTCGCCGCTGACCGAGACCGCGCACGAGCGGCTCGCCACGATCGCCCAGCACACCGAGATGGGCGCGGGCATGTACGTCGCGATGAAGGACCTGGAGATCCGCGGCGCCGGCAACATCCTCGGGGCCGAGCAGTCCGGCCACATCGCCGGCGTCGGCTTCGACCTGTACGTCCGGATGATGGCCGAGGCCGTACAGGAACAGAAGTCCAAGCTCGCGGGCGAGAGCAAGGTGGAGGAGCGGCCCGAGGTCAAGGTCGAGCTGCCGATCAACGCCCACGTGCCGCACGACTACGTCACCTCCGAGCGCCTGCGGCTGGAGGCGTACAAGCGGATCGCGGCGATCGGCTCGGAGGACGACATCACGGCCGTCCGCGACGAGCTCACCGACCGGTACGGCAGGCCGCCCCAGGAGGTGGACAACCTGCTGGAGGTGGCGCGCTTCCGCATCAAGGCGCGGCGGGCCGGGCTGACGGACGTGACGCTGCAGGGCCAGCAGATCAGGTTCGCGCCCGTGGAGCTGAAGGACTCCCAGCAGGTGCGGCTGCAGCGGCTCTACCCGCGGTCGATCTGGAAGCAGGCGACGAGCATCCTGCTCGTCCCGGTGCCCAAGACGAAACCGATCGGCGGTCAGCCGCTTCGCGACCTCGACCTGCTGAAATGGTGCGGGGACCTGGTCGAGGCCCTGTTCCTGGAGCCGATGCGGGTACAGTGACCCGCGAAATTGTCAACATATGCGTGGCCGGTGTCGTTCGGGAGGATCGTCCGTGAAGTCGTATCGAGTGCGCGTCGCCGTGGCGCTGGCGGCGGCCGGTATCGCCGTGACCGCGTGCGGTGGTCCCGTGCAGGCGGGTTCCGCGGCCATCGTGGGCAATGAGCGCATCACCTCCAGCCAGCTGAACGACGAGGTCCGCGAGCTGCGCGCCGACCTGGCCGCGAACAAGATCCCCGAAAACCAGCTCCAGCTGTCCTTCTCGCTGCCGCAGACGGTCCTGCTCAACATGACCACGAGCAGGCAGTTCCAGGAGCTCGGCCGGCGCAAGGGCGTCACGGTCACCGACCGTGAGGTGGACGACGTCGCCGTCGCCCAGGGCGGCTGGGACCAGTTCAACAAGGTGCTGCTGGCCAACGGCATCCCGCTGGACGAGAGCCGCGACTTCATCCGCGCCGTCATCGTCCGCAACAAGCTGGCGCAGCAGTCCGGGGCGGGTCAGGACCAGGCGAGCCAGCAGGCCGCCCTCCAGAAGATCGTCGAGGAGGCCGACTCGGCCGTGCCGGTGAAGTACAGCCCGCGCTACGGCAAGTTCGACCCCCAGCAGGGCTTCGTCGCCGACGACCGCTTCGGCGCCAGCGCGGGCGCACCCGGTGCGGGCGCGGAAGGCGCGCCGGGGGCGGAAGGCGCGCCGGGCGCGGAAGGCGCCCCCCAAGCGGGCTGACCCGACGACGGCCGTGATCTTGTAGTTTGTCGCAGGTGCCGTCGTGACCTGCGCTTTCGGTCTTCGTGATCATGCACTTTTCGTGCAGTGTGGTACCCGACCTGGCCAGATCTGATTCGTGATCATGCAATTGCAAGATCACGAATCGGGTTGTGGCTGGTAGTGGCGGCCGCGGCCGAGATTGTGCAAGATCACGAAATGCGCGGCGCAGGTGAGCGGCGTGGTCTGCAACCTTCTGCAAGATCACGGAGTGTGGCGGTGCAGGTGGGCGGGGTGATCTGCAACCTTTTGCAAGATCACGCCATGAGGGGTGATTAGGGTGGGGACATGGCGTTGATCGTGGTGACCACCTCGCCCAGGGTCGCTCCGGGGCTGTTCGCCCCCGCGGCGTGGAAGGCCCTCACGGGAGGACGGGTGCTCACCGGCACCCCCGACCACCCCTGTCTGCCCTACCTCGACGAGGCCGGCGTCCGGGTCGAGGTGGTGACTCCGGACCCCGGCGCGATCGCGCGCGCGAGCCGTACGGAGACGGTGGTATGGCTGGCCGCGCAGGACGGCGACGAGGACTTCATGCGCGCGGTCGGCCACGCCGTGATCTCCCTGGACGAGCCGCCGGAGATCGAGGTCGTCCCCGGTTCCTACGACCTGCCGGGGGCCCGGCTGCTCGATCTCGTCCAGGTGATGGACCGCCTGCGCCGCGAATGCCCGTGGGACCGCAAGCAGACCCATGAGTCGCTCGTGCCGTACCTGGTCGAAGAGGCCTACGAGGTGCTGGAGACCATCGACGAGGGCGACTACGGCGCGCCGCTGCGCGAGGAGCTCGGCGACCTGCTGCTCCAGGTGGTGTTCCACGCCCGTCTCGCTCAGGAGCGCATGGGGACGGATGGGGACGGGTTCGACATCGACGACGTCGCGGCCGGGATCGTGGAGAAGCTGGTCCGCCGTCATCCCCACGTGTTCGCGGACGTCGAGGTCTCCGGCGCCGGTGAGGTCAGCGACAACTGGGAGACGATCAAGGCGGCGGAGCGGGCCGCCAAGGGGGAGACCGGCTCGGTGCTCAGCGGTGTTCCCATGGGCCAGCCCGCGGTCTCCCTGGCCGCCCAGCTCCTGCGCCGGGCCGGCCGCGCCGGTGCGCCCGGCGTGCTCGCCGAGGACCTCGCCACGCCCGCCGGCGCCCGCCTGTTCGCGCTCGTACGGGAGATCCAGGACGCGGGGCTCGACCCCGAGGCCGAGCTGCGGGCGGCGGCCAGGGAGTACCGGCGGCGCGTGGAGGAGTGGGAGGACGACCGCCGCTGACGCCGCCGGACACGCCGTGAACGGGCGGCCCTCCGCCGTACCGAGTAGTAGGGACCGATAGGCTCAGACGGCAAACCGCCCGCCATTCTGCTAGGAGCGTTCGTGGCTGCCATCGAGGCCATCACCGCCCGCGAGATTCTCGATTCCCGTGGGAACCCCACGGTCGAGGTCGAGGTACTGCTGGACGACTACAGCACCGGCCGCGCCGCCGTTCCGAGTGGCGCCTCCACCGGCCAGTTCGAGGCCGTCGAACTGCGCGACGGCGACAAGAAGCGCTATCTCGGCAAGGGTGTCGAGAAGGCCGTCCTCGGCGTGACCGACGAGATCGCCGACGAGCTGATCGGCTTCGACGCCGAGGAGCAGCGTCTCATCGACCAGACGATGATCGATCTGGACGGCACGCCCAACAAGGCCCGCCTCGGGGCCAACGCGCTCCTCGGCATCTCGCTGGCCGTCGCCAAGGCCGCCGCCGACAGCGCCGACCTGCCCCTGTTCCGTTACGTCGGCGGGCCCAACGCGCACATCCTGCCCGTGCCGATGATGAACATCCTGAACGGCGGCGCGCACGCCGACACCAACGTGGACATCCAGGAGTTCATGATCGCGCCGATCGGCGCCGAGACGTTCTCCGAGGCGCTGCGCATGGGCGCGGAGACCTACCACACGCTCAAGAGCGTGCTGAAGGAGAAGGGCTACGCCACCGGCCTCGGCGACGAGGGCGGCTTCGCGCCGAACCTGCCGTCGAACCGCGACGCGCTCGACCTGATCCTGGTCGCCATCGAGAAGGCCGGTTACACGCCGGGCCAGGACATCGCGCTCGCGCTCGACGTCGCGGCCAGCGAGTTCCACAACGACGGCGTCTACACGATCGACGGCAAGGGCGTGTCGTCCGCCGAGCTGATCGCCTTCTACGAGGACCTGGTCCGCTCCTACCCGCTGGTCTCCATCGAGGACCCGCTGAACGAGGAGGACTGGGAGGGCTGGAAGGCCATCACCACCTCCCTCGGCGCCAAGGTCCAGCTCGTGGGCGACGACCTGTTCGTCACCAACCCCGAGCGGCTCGGCCGCGGCATCGCCGAGGGCGCCGCCAACGCGCTGCTGGTGAAGGTGAACCAGATCGGCACGCTGTCGGAGACCCTCGACGCGGTCGACCTGGCCCACCGCAGCGGCTACCGCTGCATGATGAGCCACCGCTCCGGCGAGACCGAAGACACCACGATCGCCGACCTCGCCGTGGCCACCAACTGCGGCCAGATCAAGACCGGTGCCCCGGCCCGCTCGGACCGGGTGGCCAAGTACAACCAGCTCCTGCGCATCGAGGAGCTGCTCGACGACTCGGCGCGGTACGCCGGTCGCGCCGCCTTCCCGCGCTTCCAGGGATAGCGGCGGCACACGCGGGTAGCCCGGCTGGACGCGCCCCGCACACGCGGTGCGGCGAGCGCCTACGCGATGTGGGGCGTGGACGGCCGGGACGGGCGGTTAGGGTGGCCGTCGATCGGGCCATGCGCTGACCGGCCGGGAGGGGTGGTTTCGTGGCGGCGAAGCGGCCGCAGCTCACCGGGCGCGCGGCGATCCTCGCGGTCGTCGTGTGCGCCATCGCCATGAGCCTGGCCTACCCCGTGCGCGAGTACGTCGCCCAGCGCCGGCAGATCGCCCAGCTGGAGCAGCAGCAGGCGAACGCGCTGCGCAAGCTCCAGAACCTGGAGGAGCGGCGCCGGCGGCTGGAGGACCCGGAATACATCAAGCGCCTGGCCAAGGAGCGGCTGTTCTACTGCGAGCCGGGCGCGGACTGCTACCAGGTGCTCGACGAGGAGAAGGCCGGCGCCGCCGCCGCGAAGGCCGGGACGAAGCCGCCGGAGCGGCCCGCCTGGTACGTCACGCTCTGGCGGTCGTTCGAGGCGGCCGACAAGGGGCGGCCCGCCGTACCGCAGCAGGGGCAGCGGAGCCCGGCGCCGACGCCGACTGCGTCCCCGGCGTCGGGATGAGGACGGCGGGATGAGGACCGCGGCGGGCATCGTGAAGGGCGAGGAGATCGACGTGGCGGACGACCAGCTGGGCGCCGTGGACCAGGCGGACCTGGAGGCGGCGCGGGCGCAGCTCGGGCGGCAGCCGCGCGGGGTGCGGGCCGTCGCCCACCGGTGTCCCTGCGGGCTGCCCGACGTGCTGGAGACCGCGCCCCGGCTGCCCGACGGCGCGCCGTTCCCGACCTTGTTCTACCTGACCTGTCCCAGGGCGGCCTCGGCGATCGGCACGCTGGAGTCGTCCGGGCTGATGCGGCGGATGCAGGCACGGCTCGCCGAGGACCCCGAGCTGGCCGAGGCGTACCGGGCGGCCCACGAGGACTACGTCGCCCGCCGCGACCGCGCGGCCGACGAGGAGGGCCTGGAGCCGCTGCCGCGCGACATGCAGAGCGCCGGCGGCATGCCGGACCGGGTCAAGTGCCTGCACGCGCTGGTCGCCCACGAGCTGGCCGCGCCGGGGGTCAACCCGTTCGGCCGGGAGGCCCTGGACGCGCTGCCCGACTGGTGGGCCGACGGCCCCTGCGTCGACGTGGAGAAGCCGGAAGAGGCGATCGGAGGCCGGGAGGGATGAGCGTGGGAACGAAGCGGGTCGCGGCCATCGACTGCGGGACCAACTCGGTCCGGCTGCTCATCGCGGACATCGCGGGCGACGGCCTCACCGACGTCGAGCGGCGGATGGAGATCGTCCGGCTCGGCCAGGACGTCGACCGTACGGGACGGCTCGCGCCGGAGGCCCTGGAGCGGACCTTCGGCGCCATGCGCGGGTACGCCAAGCTGATCAGGGAGCACTCCCCGGACGGCCCCGTGCCGGTCCGCGTGGTCGCCACGTCGGCGACGCGTGACGCCGCCAACCGGGCCGACTTCGTCTCCGGCGTACGGGACATCTTCGGCGTGGAGCCGGAGGTGGTGACCGGTGACGAGGAGGCACGGCTGTCCTTCACCGGCGCCACCCGGGGCCTCGCCGGGTCCGCCGCCGAGACGCCCTTCCTGGTGGTGGACATCGGGGGCGGCTCCACGGAGTTCGTCGTCGGCTCCCGGTCCGTCGAGGGCGCGCTGTCGGTGGACATCGGCTGCGTACGGCTGACCGAGCGCCACCTGCGCGACGACCCGCCGGCCGCCGGGGACGTGGAGGCCGCCGTCGCCGACATCGAGGCGGCCATGGACCGGGTCGAGGAGAGCGTCCCCGTGCGCACGGCGCACACGCTGGTCGGCCTGGCGGGCTCGGTCACCACGGTCGCCGGGATCGCGCTCGGCCTGCCCGCCTACGATCCGGCGCGCATCCACCACTCGCGCATCCCCGCCGGGCGGGTCCACGAGGTGTCCGCGCGGCTGCTGGACATGACGCACGACGAGCGGGCGGCCATCCCGGTGATGCACCCGGGCCGGGTGGACGTCATCGGCGCGGGCGCGCTCATCCTCGACCGCATCGTCCGCCGCTACGGCTTCTCCGAGGTCGTGGTGAGCGAGCACGACATCCTCGACGGCATCGCCTGGTCCCTCGCCTGAACCTGCTCGCCCAAGTCCGGGCACAAGCGCGATTCAGGGAGCGACGGCCTCGGCGTGCGCCTCGTAGGCGTCGAGGATCGAGTCGAGCAGCCCCGCGCGGATCGGACCTGACCGAGATCGGGGACATTCCGGTGCCCGAGCCCGGCGAGGGGGAGGTGTCCGTCGACGTCTCCCACGCGGGTGTGAACTTCATCGACGTGATGGCGCGCAGGGGAGACCCGGGCTACGTCACCGCGTGGCCGTTCGTGCCGGGCAAGGAGGTGGCGGGGACCGTCCGCCAGGTGGGCCCGGGGGTCTCCGGCCTGGTGCCGGGGCAGCGGGTGGCCGCGTTCACCCCGTCCGGCGGCCTGGCCGAGGTGGCCGTGGCGCCCGCCCGCTGATGTTGACGAGCGCGCTGCTGCTGCTCACCGACGCGGCCCGGCTCGGCGCCGGCAAGTACGTCGTCCGCGTCTGACGCGACTCGCGGCCGGAGCGTAACGCGAGATCTTGGCACTATTCTGCGATGCGTAGTACTGTGCGGTGCGTGGACGGTAGCCAGCTCCTCAAAGGGGTCCTCGATTTGGCGGTCCTCGCGGTGCTCGCCGAGCGCGACAGCTATGGATACGACGTCGTGCGCCGGCTGCGTGAGGCCGGGCTGGAGGACGTCGGCGACGCCTCGGTGTACGGGACGCTGCGCCGGCTCTACAAGGCCGGAGCGCTCACCTCCTACGTGGTCGCCTCCGAAGAGGGGCCGCACCGCAAGTACTACGGCCTGAACGACGTGGGCCGCTCGCTCCTGCAGACCTCGGCGAAGACGTGGACGTCCTTCGCCGCCACCATGAACGACCTGCTCAAGGAGGTCGACCCAGGATGAACCCCCCGATGACGCCCCAGGACTACGCCGCCGCGGTACGCGAGGCGCTCGCCGATCTCCCCGCCCGTGACAGGGAGACGCTGCTGGAGGACCTGGACGAGCATCTCGCCGAGGTCGCCGCCGAGCCGGGCATGTCGCTGGAGGAACGCCTCGGCAGCCCCGAGGCGTACGCCGCCGAGCTGCGGGCCGCCTACGGCGGGAGGCCGCAGGGCGGAGGCGGCTCCTCGCTGGGCGGGCGGCTGCGCGAGCGGGTGACCGGAGCCGTCCGGCGCGCGCACACGCGGCTGCTCGTGCTGCCGCCCTACCGCCAGGCGGCCGTCTTCGCCCCCGAGCTGCGTCCCGCGTGGTGGGTCCTGCGGGGCTACGCCATCGCGCTGGCCGTGCTCGCGCCGATCAGCGCTCCGGGGCTGGTCCCCGGCGACATCCCCGCGTGGGTGTTCACGCTGGCGGTCGTCTGGGGGTCGGTGTGGCTGGGCCGGCGCGGCCGCACGGGGGCGCCGCGCTGGGGCCGGGTGCTGCTGCTCGGGGCCAACCTGCTGGCCGTGGCCCTCGTGCTGGGGACGATGGCCGACGTCCCCAGCACGTCGGCGCGGAGCGTCGCGTTCGACTACGGCCCCCGGCCGGCGATGCACGCGATGGGCGTACAGGTGGAGAGCGTGTCGTCGCTGGGCGGGAACGTGACCAACATCTTCCCGTACGCCGAGGACGGCACGCCGCTGCACAACGTCCGGCTCTACGACCAGGACGGCAACCCGATCATGGTGGAGCAGGGCTTCGACCAGGAGATCGCCATCCCCTGCGACGGCGAGCCGCCGATCCGCAACGCCTACCCGCTGCCGCTGAAGCCCGTGGAGCGCCGCGCCGATCCCACCGAACCGGAGGCGACCTGCGTGTCCGCCGGGCCGACGCCCACGCCCTCCGCCACCCCCTCGGCCGAGCCGTCCGGCTCCCCGTCGGCCTCCGCCACGCCGACGCGCTGACCCCGGGCGGCGGGGGCCCCACTCCGGCTCCGCCCTGTGGACGGAGCCGGAGGCGGGACGTCAGCCGTGCAGGCGGACGGGCAGGGCGAACAGGCCGCGCATGATCGCGCTCGGCCACCACGTGAGCGTGGCGGGATCGACGGCCAGGGCCAGATCGGGAAACCGTTCGAGCACCCGGCCGATCGCGGCCTCCCCCTCCACCTTGGCCAGGGCGGCGCCGATGCAGTAGTGCGGGCCCCGGCCGAAGGCGAGGTGCGGCTCGCCGATCCGGCCGGGGGCGAACGCGTCCGGGTCGGCGAACGCCGCCGGGTCCCGGTTGGCGGCCAGCAGGGAGACGAGAATGGGCTCCCCGGGCAGCATCTCCTGGCCGCCGATGACCACCGGCTCGGTGGGAAAGCGCCAGGTCGCGTTCCGTACGGGACCGTCGTACCGGAGCATCTCGTCGATGAAGTCCGGCAGCCGCTTGGGGTCGGCGCGCAGGGCCGCCGCCTGGCCGGGATGGCGCAGCAGCGCGAGCAGGCCGTTGCCGATCAGCGCCACGGTCGTCTCATGACCCGCGACGAGGAGCAGGAACGCGGTCGAGGTCAGCTCGTTCTTGTCGATCTCGCCCTGGTTCGACCGCCGTACGAGGTCGGTGAGCATGTCGTTGCCCGGCCGGGAACGCTTGAGCTCGACGAGGTCGGCCAGGAAGCCCTCCAGGGCGTCGGTGGCGCGGGTGATCTCCTCCACATCGGACGCCGCCGCGGAGTCGATCACAGAGGCGTGGCGGTGGAAGGTGGCCCGGTCCTCCTCCGGCACGCCGAGCAGGTCGCAGATGATCGTGATCGGCAGGGGATAGGCGAGGCCGGAGACCAGATCCGCCTCCGGGCCGTCGAGGCGGTCGAGCAGCGCGTCGGTGACCTCCAGCGCCCGCGCACGCAGCCCCGCGATGCGCCGGGGCGTGAAGGCCCCGCTCACGAGCCGCCGCAGCCGAGCGTGGTCGCCTCCGTCGGCGTTGAGCATGTGCCGGGCGAGCCCCGGCCGGTGGTCCAGGGGCAGGCCGAGATTGGCGGCCCGCCACTCGGGCGAGCCCGCCGCCGGGTCCTTGGCGAGCGAGGGATGGGTGAGCGCGGCCACGGCGTCCTCGTACCGCGTGACCAGCCACGCCTCGCAGCCCGGCAGGGGCACGCGGGTCACCGGCGCGTTGCGGCGCAGCCAGTCGTAGGCGGGGTAGGGGTCGGCGTCGAACGCCGGGCCGAACAGCGGGGGGCATGAGTCGATGGACACGGGCCGTACGTACCCATCTCCCATACGACGGAAAAGATTGGAATCTTCTTCGGTGTGACCTCTCATGACACTCGGACGTCGTGGAGGGGGGCGTCGTCGCGGGCAGATCCCGGCTCCGGCCGACGCATCCCGTTTGACCTGGCACGATCGGTGTCATGAGCTTCGTTCCTCCCGGTTCCGGCTGGCCGGGCGACCCCGCTGCCCCGGACACCCCCGTCGCCCAGAACGCCCGTGAGGTCGCCAAACTCGCGGCCGAGAGCCGTACGCCCGCCGAACTGACCGCCCGGCAGTCGGTGTGCCGCGCCTGCCCGCGTCTCGTGGAGTGGCGGGAGGAGGTCGCCGACGTCAAGCGGCGGGCGTTCGCGGACGAGACCTACTGGGGCCGGCCGATCGCGGGCTGGGGCGACGAGGAGCCGCACACGCTCATCGTGGGCCTGGCTCCCGCCGCGCACGGCGGCAACCGGACCGGCCGGATCTTCACCGGCGACCGCAGCGGTGACTGGCTGTTCGCGTCGCTGTACCGCACCGGGCTCGCCGCGCAGGAGACCAGCGTGCGCGCGGACGACGGGCAGCGGCTGATCGGCGCGCGCATGATGGCGGCGGTGCGGTGCGCGCCACCCGCCAACAAGCCGACGCCGGAGGAGCGTGACACCTGTTTCCCCTGGCTCGCCAGGGAGCTCGCACTGGTGGCGGGCACGACCCGGGTGATCGTCGCGCTGGGCGGTTTCGCCTGGCAGGCCGTGTGGCCCGCGCTGCGCACGGCCGGGTTCACGCTGCCGTCCCGCAGGCCGCCGTTCGGGCACGGCGTGGAGGTGCCCGTCTCGTACGGCGCCGCCCCGGTCACGCTCATCGGCTGTTACCACCCCAGCCAGCAGAACACCTTCACCGGCCGGGTCACCGCGGACATGCTCGACGCGGTCTTCGCCCGGGCCGTGGCCCTGGGCACCTTGTGAACCATTTCACAAGTGTGAACTCGGTCACTTGGGGAAGTTTGCGGGAATTTTCCTGAGAAATGTCACCGCAAGATGACTAAGTGGGGAAAATCACTAGACCTTCGGCTCTGGTGGATTGGTGCGGTTGCCATCTTGTGACGTAGGCTTGTGAATGCTTTCACAAGCCTTGGGAGGGCATCGTGGCAGACCGCAACTGGAAGCACGTCGTCATCGTCGGCGGTGGGTACGTGGGCCTCTACACGGCTCTTCGTCTCCAGCGCACGCTCCGCCGTGAGCTGCGCGACGGCAGCGTGCGGATCACGCTCATCGACCCGCAGTCGTACATGACCTACCAGCCGTTCCTCCCCGAGGCGGCGGCCGGCAACATCTCGCCGCGCCACGTCGTGGCCCCGCTGCGCCGGGTGCTGCCGAAGGTGCGCATCCTCAACGGCAAGGTCTCCAAGGTCCACCACGAGGCGCGCACCCTGACCTTCGAGCCCGGCGCGGGCCAGTCCCGCGAGATGGAGTACGACGTCATCGTCATGGCGGCCGGCTCGATCTCGCGTACGCTGCCGATCCCCGGCCTGGAGGACGCGGCCATCGGCTTCAAGACCGTCGGCGAGGCCATCGCGCTGCGCAACCGGGTGATCGCCCTCCTCGACCGGGCCGAGTCGAGCGACGACGAGGACGTGCGCCGCCGGGCGCTGACCTTCGTCGTGGTCGGCGGCGGCTTCGCGGGCATCGAGGCCCTCGCCGAGCTCGAGGACATGACCGAGGACGCGATCAGGTACTACCCGAGCATCGAGAAGAAGGACCTGCGCTGGGTGCTCATCGAGGCGTCCAACCGGATCCTGCCCGAGGTCGGCCCCGAGATGGGCGAGTGGACCGCCGAGCAGCTGCGCGAGCGCGGCATCGAGCTCAAGATGGAGACGTTCCTGCAGTCCTGCGAGGGCGGCCAGGTCAAGACCTCGGACGGCGACGAGTTCGAGTCGGCCACGATCGTCTGGACCGCGGGCGTCAAGCCGAGCCCGATCGTCAACTCCACCGACCTGCCGCTCGACGAGCGGGGCCGGATCAAGACCACCACGCGCCTGACGATCGCGGGCGTCAAGGGCGCCTTCGCCGCCGGTGACATCGCGGGCGTCCCCGACGTGACCAACCCCGGCCAGTACTGCGCGCCCAACGCCCAGCACGCCGTACGGCAGTCGAAGGTCCTCGGCGACAACGTCGCCGCGTACCTGCGCGGGGAGAAGCTGAAGGACTACCGGCACAAGTACGCCGGCTCGGTCGCCGGTCTCGGCCTGTACCGGGGCGTCGCCAACGTCTACGGCATGAAGCTGCGCGGCTTCCCCGCCTGGTTCATGCACCGCACCTACCACCTGTCGCGGGTCCCCACGGTCAACCGCAAGGTCCGCGTGGTGATGGACTGGACGCTGTCGCTGTTCTTCAAGCGCGAGACGATCTCCCTCGGCGAGATCGAGCACCCGCGCGACGAGTTCAGGGCGGCCGCGGAGAGCGGCCGCAGGCGCTGACCCGCTCGCAGCGGCAGGACCCCAGGACACCGGACGGCCCGGCGGCACCCGCCGCCGGGCCGTCCGTCTTCCCGCGGCTCTGCCATGCTGGTGTGATGGACGGGAGGGAAGGTACGGACGGTCTCCGCGACCTTGACCGGGTGGCGGCCACCCGCGCCGTTCGCCCGCTGTGGAAAGGGGGACAAGCCGCGTAAGACGTAACTTGCTTACAGAGGAGTGATCCGTGACATATGATCGCGGCGCCCCCGTAGCCCAATGGCAGAGGCAAGCCCCTTAAAAGGGCTGTGGTGTGGGTTCGAGTCCCACCGGGGGCACCATCCCCTCCCAGCGTGAAAAGCCGGCGACCAGCACGCGTCCGGCCACCGCCTGATCCAGCTAGTCCGGCTGCTACGACTGGCGTCGGCTCGGCCGGCAGGGCACGATCGGCTTGCGGCCGGTCGCCATCCCTGTGGTTGGTGACACGCCGCGTCCGGTTCGCGGCCGGGCATGCGGGCCTCCGAGGGCTGGTGGTGGGCCCGAGTCGCACCGGGACGCGGGCCAGCACGAAAAGCGGCCGGGCGGCCGGTGACGCCGGGGGCCTGACGAGCACGCGTAGATCTTCTCCCGGCGTTTGCCATGCGGAACCCATGCTCGGATACATTTGTGCATGCGTTTTGTCCCTTTTGTCATGATTATTGCCGGTTTGGTGGCGGGTGCCGCTTCGCCGGCATCGGCCATCACCCATGGCTCGGTCGATCATGCGGATCATCCGGAAGTGGGCGCCCTCATCGGTGACACGCCGGAACGCGACGGCACCTGGGCGTACTGCACCGGCACTCTCATCTCGCCGACCGTCTTCCTCACGGCCGCTCACTGCGGACATGACGGGCAGAAGACCGCGCGGGTCTCCTTCGCCGGCCACTACCGGGCCGGGGACACGCTCTACGCCGGGCGTTACGTGCCCGACCCGCGCTACACCCGTAAGAACGGGCTCTACGACATGGCGGTCGTCGTCTTCCCCGACCCCATCCCCGGCATCACGCCGGCCAAATTGCCTTCTCTGGGCCTGCTCGACCGGCTCAAGGCCGACGGCAGTCTGGAGGCCGCGCGCTTCACCCCCGTCGGGTACGGCTCGGTGGACCCCACGAAGAAGGCGCACGGATGGCGGTTCCACTACACCGACACGCGCAGCCAGACGTCCATCTCCTTCAAGCGCCTCCGCGGCAAGTGGCTCGAACTGTCGCCGGACCCCTGGGGCAAGGAAGGCGGGACCTGCTACGGCGACTCGGGTGGCCCCAACTACCTCGGAGGCTCCGACTCGAAGCTGCTCGTGGCCACGACGATCAGCGGAGTGGACGACGCCTGCCGGTTCACCAACCTCGACTACCGCCTGGACACGCCGTCGGCCCGGAAGTTCCTCGGCGAGTACGTCGCGCTCCCTTGACGGTGGGGTTATAGACATATGCCCCCACTGGGGGTATCAATGAGGCATGCCTAAGATCAACGTCTACCTGCCGGACGATCTCGCGGAGGCGGTCAAGGAGGCGGCGCTTCCGGTGTCCGCGATCTGCCAGCGCGCACTGGAGCAGGCGGTCCGCCGGGTGGCCGCCATCCGGGAGAGCGTCCTCGGCGAATTCGAGATCGACGACCCCCGCCTGTCGCACTTCACCTCCAGGACCCGCGCGGTCCTCCGGCTGGCGCTGGAGCGGGCCAGGGCCGAGGGCGCCTCCGGCGTCGGCACCGAGCATCTGCTCGCCGCGATGCTGGCCGAGGGCCAGAACCTCGCCCTCCACGTCCTGCGCGCCATCGAGATCGAGCCCGCCCTGCTCGAACGCGACCTCGCGGGCCGCCGGCCGTCCGTACCCGCCGGGACGGCGGGCCCCGAGCAGGCGGCCGGGGACGGGGGAGCGCGGGAGGACGGTCCGAGCCGCTTCGACGCGGCGGCGGCCAACGCCCTCGAACTGGCGGTCACCGAGGCGCACGCGCTGGGCCACAACTACATCGGGTGCGAGCACCTGCTGCTCGGCCTGGTCGCGGAGCCCGACGGGGCCGCCGGGCAGGTGCTGCGGGCCAGGGGCGCCGAGCCCCGCCTCACGCGGCGCGCGGTCAGCGCCGCGCTCGCCGGCTACGTCCACCTCCGGGCCCAGGGACAAGGCGCTTCTCAGAACACATCGCAGGACCTTCCGCAGAACGCCGCGCAGATCGTCGCGGCGGTCGTCCGGCAGGAGATCGCGCCGCTGCTGCGGCGCGTCGAGCGGCTCGAGCAGCACGCGGGGGTCTCCGGGCCCGCCGAGGAGGGCGCCTCGTGACCGGACGCGTGCTGCTGGTCGCCACGGGCGACGTCATGGCGTACGCCCGCAGAACGAGCCGCCCCGGGCTCGCGACGGCCGCCGACCTGCTGGCGGCCCTGCCGGGCGACCTCGGCGTGGAGGTGGTGGCCGAGGACGTCCAGGCCGAGCCGAGCTGGGACACCTCGCCCTCCACAATGTTGCGGCTGGCCCGCCGGGCCCGCTCGGCCCTGCTCGACGAGGGGTTCGACGGCGTGGTCGTCACCCACGGCCTGGACACGATCGAGGAGACGGCCTTTCTCACGGACCTGCTCGCCGGGCCCGCCGCGCCGCGCGGCGGCATCGTGCTGACCGGTGCCGTGCGCGGGCTGGACGAGCTGTCGAGCGACGGCCCGCGCAACCTGGCGTCGTCACTGGTCGCCGCCGCCGACCCCGCTCTCCGCGGCGCCGGTGCGGTGATCTGCGTCAACGACGAACTGCACGCGGCCCGCTGGGTCACGATGACCGACGCGACGGGCATGGCGGCCATGTCCTCCGCTCCCGCGCCTATCCTCGGGCGGGTGGTGGACGGGCGGGCCGAACTGACGTCCGCGCCGCCACCACGGCCCCCGGCCGCGCGGGGGGAGCCCGAGACGCACGTCGCACTGATCAAGACGTACCCGGAGATGGACCCCGTGCTCCTCACGGCCGTCGTGGACGCCGGCGCCAGGGGTGTCGTGCTGGAGGGCACCGGCGCGGGGAACGTCCCGGTCACCCTGTACGCCACCATCGGCGAACTGGCGGAGTGGGACATCCCCGTGGTGGTCGCCTCGCGGTGCCACACCCGGCCGGTCGCGCTGGAGGACCTGCCGCTCGGGCTGGGGCTGGCCGGAAAGGTCGGCGCCATCGGGGCGCGCGGGCTGGCCGCCGTGAAGGCTCGGTCCGCCCTGATGGTGGCGCTCGGCGGAGGCGGGCGGCAGGCCGTACGGGACTGGTTCGCCCGCCTCTGACCGCTGTCAGGCGTGCCCTTCGTTCACCGGTCCTGGCGCCATCTCCAGCTGCGCGGCCTCGGCGTACGGGCCGGGGGCGCGGCGGCTCCCGTCGTGCGCGGCCGTGGCGTCGGTGTTCGGCGGGCAGCCGGAGACCGGCAGGCACAGCACGAACAGGGCGCCGCCGTACGGCGACTCGGCGGCCACGAGCGTGCCGCAGTGGGCGCGGGCGATGTCGCGGGCGATGGCCAGGCCGAGTCCGGTGCCCCCATGACCCCGGCTGCGCGCCGTGTCCGACCTCGCGAACCGCTCGAAGATCCTCTCCCGTTCGCCCGCCGGGACGCCCGGGCCGTCGTCGCCGACCCACAACTCGACGTAGCCCTCGTCACGCCGGAGCCCGACCTCGACCACGCTCCGGGCGTGCCGCTGCGCGTTGTCGAGCAGGTTGGTAAGCAGGCGCGCGAGGTGGCGCGGCGCGGCGTGCATCCTGACCCCGTCCGCCAGCTGAAGGCGCACGGGGATGCGGTCCGCCCGGCGGGCGACCTCGTCCCTGACCAGCGCCGAGACGTCCACGGGTTTGCGGTCCGGGGCGGTCGCCCCCACCTTCGCCAGCAGGAGCAGGTCGTCGATGATCCCTTCGAGCCGCTCCACGTCGTAAAGCGCGTCCCGGAGCAGCGACCGCAGATCGGTCTCGTCGGGATGCAGCTGCGCCTCCTCGAGCTGCGTGCGCAGGCCGGCGAGCGGAGTGCGCAGTTCGTGCGAGGCGTCCGCGGCGAACTCGCGCTGGCGCCGCAAGGCCCGCTCCGTGGTCAGCTTCGCCTGCTCGATGCGGGCGAGCGTGCTGTTCACGGTTCGGGCGAGCCGCGCGATCTCGTCGTCTCCGATCGGTACGGGCACCCGGGTGTCCAGGTCGTGCACGTTGACGGCGGCCAGGTCGCTGCGGATGGCCTCCACGGGCCGCAGGGTGCGTCCGGCGACCACCCAGGTGGCCCACGCGGTGAGCAGGACGAGCACGGCCACCTCCACGGTGAAGAGCAGGTCGAACATCGCGACGGGAGTGAATCCGTCGATCGGGCGTCCCGCGTAGACGACGGGGGAGTCGGCCCCGGGCGTCACCCGGAGCGCCGACAGGCGCAGGCAGCCGATCCCGTCGTGCGCACAGGCCTGCAGGTCCTGCATCGGATCCTGTTGAGACGGCCAGAAGGAGCTCAGCGGGGCGATCCCCCGGGCGGCGGGCGACGCGGCGAGCACCCGCCGGTTCGGAGCCACCACCTGGACCAGGCTGATCCCGGCCACCTGCGGGGTGATGACGTCCCGCAGATGGCCGGCGCGCCATGCGGCGGCCGTGAGTGCGGCCTCCTGCCGCGCGTCGAGCCAGACCGCGGTGGCGAACGCCTGCCGGGCCAGCACGCTGCCCAGGATCCCGGTGGGGATGAGCAGCAGGGTGGCGAGAGCCGTGACGAGGACGGTGATGCGTCCTCGGATGGAATGAGGCCGGAACCTCCGCAGTAACGGTGGGCCGCTGGCGTTCATCGCCGTCCTCCTTGCGATGACTGCGGCACTCGCGGCGGGCGGCCGCCTCCGTGTGATCGACGTGGCCGTCCCGACGATGTGCTGTGCCTGTCTGTTTCGGAATGAGAGGCTCGCAACGGCAGGCGGACCGGTCGCTATGGCGTTCTGCCTGGTCAGGCCGCTACTTCTCGGCTCCGCACCACGGTAGCACTAGACTTGAAGACCTCAAGTAAAGGAATTGTTCAAGTTTGTACTCCGCTTGGCGGGGAGGGGCGTATTTCCATGGCACCGGCGGGAACTCGCGTGGAACCCTGATCGTTCCCACTGTGGTGGAGTGGCGCTCTCGCTTGTAGGAGCACCACTCCTCGGGCACCATCCCCACTAGGCCGCGCAGCGGCTGATCAGTGAGTCGCGTCCTGGAGGAAGCGAATGGAGAGTAAGAACCCCATATTCAGTCGGCGCGGGGCGGCTGGTCAGCAGGCGTGGGCCGGTCCGACGCCCAGCGTGCAGCAGCTGAACCAGATGTACGCCACGCCCTCGTACGCTCCCCCGGGAGCGCGGACCATGACGATCGACGACGTCGTGGTGCGCGGCTTCATGACCCTCGGCACGCTCATCGTGTCGGCGGCCCTGGCCTGGTACCTCGACCTCGGCTGGGGGCTCGCGGCGCCGGCGATGATCGTGGGCCTTATTCTCGGGCTCATCGTGTCGTTCAAGCAGAGCACGAACCCCGCGCTGATCCTCGGCTACTCCGTGTGCTACGGCCTCGCCATCGGTGTGCTGAGCCACATGTACAACGAGGCCACCGAGGGCATCGTCCTGCAGGCCGTGCTCGGCACGATGGTCGCCTTCGGCGGCACGCTCGCGGTGTACACGATGAAGATCTTCCGGCCGACGCCGAAGTTCGCCAAGTTCGTGATCGCCGCCGGGTTCGCCGCGATCGGCCTCATGCTGCTCAACTGGATCGGCAGCCTCTTCCTTCCGGGAGGCTTCGGCCTGCGCGCCGACACGCCCCTCGGCTGGATCTTCAGCATCGCCATGATCCTGCTGGGCTGCTTCTTCCTGCTGCTCGACTTCAGTGAGATCGAGCAGGGGGTGCGGGCCGGCGTGCCGGAGCGCTACTCGTGGCTGATGGCGTTCGGCCTGACCCTGAGCCTCGTCTGGCTCTACCTGGAGATCCTCCGCTTCATCAGCTACTTCACGAGCAGCGACTAGCCGTACGAGCGAAAGGGGCGCCGTTCCTGCGGGAGCGGTGCCCCTTTGTTGCGCTATAGCAGGATCCGGTGATCTGTACCGTAACTTTCGATCAACATCTTGTAACAAATCTATGCCGCTGAGGGCTTGTCAATCGCGGACCGGTGATGCACTGTGACACAAAGCCGCCTTTTCCGTGGAGGTGCCCATGTCGTTGAACCACTCACCGGAGACCCAGAACAAGCTGATCGCCCGCGTCCCGTCCATAACCGGGCGAGAACTCCCAGAGTGGTTCGAAGCCATCGACAACGGTCCGTCGTTCCTACGCTGTGACGAGCGGGCCAACTGGCTCGCCGACGAGCACGGGCTGAGCCACGGCTACGCCGCCGCGATCGTCCTCGAGCACGAGCGGCGTCGTCGCTTCTAGCGAACACCGGAGCGCGGGAGGGGGCAGTGCCTTCCCGCGCACACAGCACCAAGCAGCAGCGACCCATCGAGCAGCAGAGCTCGGCTCTCGACCTCGAGCGGCACGCGACCTCAAGAAACACCGAGCGCCCGCACCGGTCCGGTGCGGGCGCATCATTGTTCTATGGATCTCGACAAGGCGCGTGAGTTCGTCAGGAAGAACCATCGAGCGGTCATGCTGACCCGGTATCCGGACGGACGACCGCAGACCTCCCCGGTGACCGTCGGCTGCGACAAGGACGGCCACATCGTGATCAGCAGTCGCGAGACGGCCGTGAAGACCCGCAACCTGCGGGAGAACCCCCAGGTCGTGCTCACCGTGATGACCGACGCCTTCTACGGCGAGTGGATGCAGATCGAGGGCACCGCTCGGATCATCTCGCTGCCGGACGCGATGGAGCACCTGGTGCAGTACTACCGCGACATCAGCGGCGAGCACCCGGACTGGGACGACTACCGCGCCGCGATGATCCGGGACAAGCGGGTGATCATCCAGGTCGAGCCCACCCGCGCCGGCCCCGACTACCACGGCTGACGCGGCGCCGGTCCCGGCGCGGGCCGGGACCGGCGTCGACTCCGTCGCTCAGGACAGCCGCTCCAGCACCATCGCCATGCCCTGGCCGCCGCCGACGCACATGGTCTCCAGCCCGATCGACTTGTCGTGGAACCGGAGGCTGTTGAGCAGCGTGGAGGTGATGCGGGCGCCGGTCATGCCGAACGGGTGGCCCACCGCGATCGCCCCTCCGTTGACGTTGAGCCGCTCGATGTCGATGCCCAGCTCCTGGTAGGAGGGGATCACCTGGGCGGCGAACGCCTCGTTGATCTCGACCAGGTCGACGTCGCCGATCGACATGCCCGCGCGGGCGAGAGCCTGCCGCGACGCCTCGATCGGGCCCAGCCCCATGATCTCGGGGGACAGGCCGGTGACGCCGGTCGACACGATCCGGGCGAGCGGCGTGATGCCCAGCTCCGCGGCCTTGGTGTCGCTCATGACGATCACCGCGGCGGCGCCGTCGTTCAGCGGGCAGCAGTTGCCCGCCGTCACCGTGCCGTCCGGCCGGAACACCGGCTTGAGCTGCGAGACCGCCTCGTACGTCGTGCCGGCCCTGGGGCCGTCGTCCTTGCTCACCACGGTGCCGTCCGGAAGCGTCACCGGGGTGATGTCGCTCTCCCAGAAACCGTTCGCGATGGCCTTCTCCGCGAGGTTCTGCGAGCGCACGCCGAACTCGTCCTGCTCACGCCGCGAGACGCCCTTCAGCGCCGCGACGTTCTCGGCCGTCTGGCCCATGGCGATGTAGACGTCCGGCAGCACGCCGTCCTCACGCGGGTCGTGCCATACGGGGGCCCCGCCCTTGGCGGTGTCCTCCGTACGCGCCTTCGCCTCGTCGAACAGCGGGTTCTGCGCCTGCGGCATGTCCGAGCTGCCGTGCGCGAAGCGGGAGACGGTCTCCACGCCGGCCGAGATGAAGACGTCGCCCTCGCCTGCCTTGATGGCGTGGAACGCCATCCGGGTCGTCTGCAGGGAGGAGGAGCAGTAACGGGTCACCGTGGTGCCCGGCACGTTGTCGAGCCCGAGCAGCACCGACACCACCCGTCCCAGGTTGTGGCCCTGCTCGCCGCCGGGAAGCCCACAGCCCAGCATGAGGTCGTCAACGTCGTTCGGGTCGAGCTGCGGCACCTTCGCCAGCGCGGCGCGGATCATCTGCGCGGTCAGGTCGTCCGGGCGGATGTCCTTGAGTGACCCCTTGAAGGCGCGGCCGATCGGTGACCGCGCGGTCGCCACGATGACTGCCTCGGGCATGTGACTCTCCTGCCTGATCTCGGGCCCCTCCACCCAGGGTTCGGGGGGCCTCCTCCCCGGAGGTTACCCCTCGGTACGCCGCCCGCCACGCTCTGGGCCCCACTCACCAGAACTTTGTACTAATGCACAGTGTCTCCCGCTCGCTCGTCGGGGCGCTCACTCCCGGCGGGGTCGTGCCGGAGGCGCGTCAGGAACGCAGCCCTCGTCGCGCTTGGTCGCTTCGCTCCCGCGCGCTCGGCTGTCAGCCGTACATGCCGGGGGTGGTGGCGGTGCCGTCGTTGACGGCGTGGAGGGCGCCCTTCTCGTCGCGCCACAGACGCCAGCCGTTCTGGCCGCCGGTGAACCAGGAGGGCGGCGCGGAGGAGGAGTCCTTGCGCTTACCCGTGGCCAGGTCGAACTCGCACAGTGCCGCGATCGAGTAGAACCCCGGGGTCATGCCGCGCAGCGGCAGCGGCTTCGGGTCGGTCACGCAGAACGACCACCCGGTCGCGCCGCTCACCGGGGTCGGCTCGCCGGTGCTGAGGTCGAAGACCGAGCCGGGCGCGTCGCGCTTGAGGAAGCCGAGCTTGTTCATCTCGGGCGGGAAGGCCAGCCACCAGCCGGTGCCGGGGACCTGCGTGGGCGTGATCTGCCCCAGGACCCGTCCGGTCTCGGCGTCGAGCCGGGCGAACCCGCCGTACTGGCCCTGCTCGTCGACCGGCCGGACGACCGGCGCGTACGCCGGGTTGCCGCTGGGGTAGACGCGGACGACGGACGGCCGCATCCAGTCGACGGCGCCGTCGGTGAGACGCGCGGAGAACAGGCCGAACGTCGAGGTCTCCTTGGTCTGGGGGTTGGTGTACGGCGCGACGTACCCGATGATCTTGTCGTCCGTCGCGCCGAAGGCCCAGCCTCCGCTCAGGTCGACGCCCGGGCCGAGGGCCTGCTCGATCGGCAGCTGCCAGACGGTCTTGCCGTCCTTGATCGTGCGGGCCTCCAGCACCGGATGGGAGGCGAGTCTCAGCAGGACGACCTTGGTCGCGTCGGACCACTCGACCTCGGCGATGCCGGGCAGGCGCCACTTCACGGCGCCGTCACGGGGGTCGAGGACCACGACGCGGGCGGACGAGAGGGCGGTGTCCTCGGAGACGCAGACGTACGGCCCGCAGCGCTGCGGGCCGAAGGTGGACCGCACGGGCCTGACCCACTTCTGCCGCCCGGTGCGGGCGTCCCTGGCCACCAATACGGCGCCCTTGCGGCCGGCGGCGGCGGGGTCGAGCGCGACCACCGTGGCCTGCCCGCCGCCGGTCTCCACGGTCGCGGGAGCCTGCACGCCCATGCCGGGGAGGCGGCCCACCATCGTCGCGGGGTGCGCCCACAGCCGGCGGCCGGTCGCGAGGTCGAGTGCGACGGTCTCCAGGGAGCCGTCGGGCCGCATCGAGGTGGTCGCCGCGACGCCGCCTCCCGTGGTGGCCCGGCTGACCGCGTTCACCTGCGTGTTGTGCCAGGCCGGGTGGTCCTTGGCGGCCTCGTCGCCGCCGGAGCAGCCGGTGAGGGCGCCGCCGGTCAGCAGGGCGGTCGCGGCGAGGGCCAGAGCGGGTTTCACGTGGTTCACCTGGGGCCGGATCATTTCGCTCCTACAGGGGGTGATGGCCCGGCCGCGGTAGGTGACCGGCTCTAGGCGTTCGGAAGCGGCCCGGGTCTCCGGCGGAGCAGCGCCGCCCACCGTCCGTGGGGGCCGACAGCCCGGCCGGCGACACGGGTCGCGGTGACCTCGGTGCCGGGTTCCTCCACGGCCATTGCGGCCAAGAGGTATTGCGATCCTTCGACGCGCACGGGTTCCGGCTCGGGCCACAACCCCAACGCGGCGCATACAGACGGTAGCACTGCGTACGCGGCTTGTAGGTAACCTCGGGCAGATGGATGAAAACGATCAGGTCCGAACATCTCGGCCGGGTTCGCGTCGAATTCGGGCCCGAGCAGGTCGGCGAACGCCACGGTCCGCCCGCCCGCCTCGATGACGGCGACGGTCTGGGCCGCGGCGAGCTGCCGCGACCAGCGCCGGGTGACCCACCGGAGCGGCTGGGCGATCGGGCGCACGGTGCCCAGGTCGGGACAGGTCCCCACGACCACCTCCGCGCCGGCCTCGCGCAGCCGGCGCACCGCCTTCTGCAGATGCCGTACGGCCCGGGCCGGCAGGGTGGCGGTGGTCACGTCGTTGGCCCCCACGAAGACGACCGCGATCTCCGGCCGGATCTCCAGCGCGCGATCCACCTGGACGCCGAGGTCCACCGACGCCGCGCCCGACTGGCCGACGACGGTGAGGCGCACCGGACGCTCGGCCACGGCCGCGAGGCCGTACGCGATCCGGACGGCCGGGGTGTCCTCGGGGCGGGTCATGCCGAGGCCGACCGAGGTGGAGTCGCCGAGCACGGCCATCCGGATGGGCTCTCCGGGGAACGAGCCGTACACGCCGTCGGCCCGGGGGCCGTCGAGGCCGTGCGGCTGTCCCACGATCCTCCGGGCCAGGACGGCCTCGGCCATCAGCAGGCCGTACGTCACGGCTCCCAGGGCCGTGAGCCCGCCACCGCCCACGGCGGCGGCGGTGGCGATGCGGCGGGCGGCACGCACCGCGCCGGACGTCCGGATCACCCGTCCTCCCCATGCTCACGGTACGGTTTGAGGGAGAAATTAGCCGAGTTCCGGCCACCCCTACCGGAACCCCGGCTGACGGCAGGCTGACAAGCTTCGGCAAACAAGGTGGTCATCGCGGTGCGCGTACACGACTCGCTGGTGGAGCTGATGGGCAACACCCCGCTCGTCCGGCTGCGCAAGGTCACGGCGGGCGCGCCCGCCCAGGTCCTCGCGAAGGTGGAGTACTTCAACCCCGGCGGTTCGGTGAAGGACCGCATCGCGGTGCGGATGATCGAGGCGGCCGAACGGAGCGGCGAGCTCAAGCCCGGCGGCACGATCGTCGAGCCGACCTCCGGCAACACCGGCGTTGGCCTGGCCATCGTGGCGCAGGAGAAGGGCTACCGCTGCCTGTTCGTCTGCCCGGACAAGGTCGCCCAGGACAAGATCAACGTGCTCCGCGCGTACGGCGCGGAGGTCGTGGTCTGCCCCACCGCCGTCTCGCCCGACCACCCCGACTCGTACTACTCGGTGTCGGACCGGCTGGCCCGTGAGATCCCGAACGCCTGGAAGCCCGACCAGTACTCCAACCCCGAGAACCCGGCGAGCCACTACCACTCGACCGGCCCGGAGATCTGGGAGCAGACCGAGGGCAGGATCACCCACTTCGTCGCCGGAATCGGCACCGGCGGCACGATCAGCGGGACCGGGAAGTACCTCAAGGAGGTCTCCGGCGGCCGGGTGAAGGTCATCGGCGCCGACCCGATCGGCTCGGTCTACTCGGGAGGCACCGGCCGTCCGTACCTCGTCGAGGGCGTGGGCGAGGACATCTGGCCCGCCACGTACGACACCGGGATCTGCGACGAGATCATCGCGGTCTCCGACAAGGACTCGTTCGGGATGACGCGCAGGCTCGCCCGCGAGGAGGCGCTGCTCGTCGGCGGCTCGTGCGGCATGGCCGTGGTGGCGGCCGTGCGCGTGGCCCAGGCGGCCGGGCCCGACGACGTCGTGGTCGTGCTGCTGCCGGACGGCGGCCGCGGCTACCTTTCGAAGATCTTCAACGACGAGTGGATGGCCGACTACGGCTTCCTCACCACGTCGAGTGAGGAGGGCCTGGTCGGCGACGTGCTGGGACGCAAGACGCCGGGGCTGCCCGAGTTCGTCCACGTCCACCCGCACGAGTCGGTCGGCACCGCCATCTCGATCATGCGGGAGTACAACGTCTCCCAGCTTCCGGTGATGAAGGAGGAGCCGCCGGTCATGGCGGCCGAGGTCATCGGCTCGATCGTGGAGCGCGACCTGCTGGAGGGCCTCTACCGCGGCCGGGTGCGGTCCGAGGACGAGATCGGCGGGCACATGTCCGCGCCGCTGCCCATGATCGGGTCCGGTGAGCCGGTGGCCCGGGCGGTCGAGGCGCTGGAGAAGGCCGACGCGGCCGTGGTGCTGGACGACGGCAAGCCGGTGGGCATGGTCACCCGTCAGGACCTGCTGGCCTTCCTCGCCAACCACTAGACCTGCCATTGGCCGGCGGACGACGCGCCCGCCGGGACCAGGCGGGCCGGGCGGCTACGCTCGACGCCATGAACCATGGTTTCGAGACGCTGGCCATCCACGCGGGCCAGGAGCCGGACCCGCACACGGGCGCCGTCGTTCCTCCCATATACGCCGTGTCCACCTACAAGCAGGACGGCGTGGGCGGCCTGCGGGCGGGATACGAGTACAGCCGGTCGGCCAACCCGACCAGGACCGCTCTCGAGGAGGCGCTGGCCGCCGTCGAGGGCGGTGTGCGCGGGCTGGCCTTCGCGTCGGGCCTCGCCGCCGAGGACACGCTGCTGCGCACCGTCTGCAAGCCCGGCGATCACGTGGTGATCCCCGACGACGCGTACGGCGGCACCTACCGGCTGTTCTCCCGGGTCCTTCAGGAGTGGGGGGTCACCTTCGACCCGGTGCCGCTCGGCGACCTGGACGCGGTGCGCGCCGCCGTACGGCCGGAGACGAAGGCGATCTGGGTGGAGACACCCACGAACCCCCTGCTGAACGTCGCGGACATCGCCGCGCTGGCGAACGTCGCGCACGACGGGAGCGCCGTGCTCGTGGTGGACAACACCTTCGCCTCGCCCTACCTGCAGCAGCCGCTCAGCCTGGGCGCGGACGTCGTGGTCCACTCGACGACCAAGTACGTCGGCGGCCACTCCGACGTGGTCGGCGGCGCGCTGGTGACCCGGTCCGCGGACCTCGGCGAGCGGCTGGCCTACCACCAGAACGCGATGGGCGCGGTGGCCGGGCCGTTCGACGCCTGGCTCACGCTGCGCGGCCTCAAGACGCTTGGCGTGCGGATGGACCGGCACTGCGACAACGCCGAGCGCGTGGTCGACCTGCTGCTGTCGCACCCGAAGGTCGTCCAGGTGCTCTATCCGGGCCTGCCCGAGCACCCCGGGCACGAGGTGGCAGCCAAGCAGATGCGGCGTTTCGGCGGGATGGTGTCGTTCCGCGTCGAGGGCGGCGAGGAGGCCGCGGTCGAGATCTGCAACCGCGCCAAGCTGTTCACGCTCGGCGAGTCCCTCGGCGGCGTCGAGTCGCTGATCGAGCACCCCGGCCGGATGACCCACGCGTCGGCCGCCGGGTCGCCGCTGGAGGTCCCCGCCGACCTGGTCCGTCTGTCGGTCGGCATCGAGACCGTCGACGACCTCCTGGCCGACCTCTCCGAGGCCCTCGGCTGAGGTCTCCGCGCTCGCTCCGCGCCGGCTGTCCAACGCGCGCTCCGCGCTCTGTCCAACGCGCGCTCCGCGCTCTGCCTATGGGGCGCTTCGCGCCGGGGCCGCGGGCTCCGGCGCGGAGCGGCGGGCGGGAGCCACCCACCGTTCGCACAGCAGGGCGGCGAGCGCCGTGGCCGTCAGCAGGGCGCCGGCCACGGTCACGCTGCGGACGCCGGAGTGGTCGATGAGCGCGCCGCCGAGCAGCGAGCCGCCCGCGATGCCGATGTTGAAGGCCGAGCCGCTGCCGGCCGAGGCGATGTCGGTGCTGCCCGGGGCCACCTGCAGCGCGCGGCTGGCGATGGCCGCGGCGAGCGCGCTGAACGACATGCCCGTCAGGCAGAGGGCCACCACGGCCACCGCGTGCACGGCGCCGAAGGCGTACAGACCCAGCAGCGCGCACGTGATGATGGCCAGCGGCCCGACGAGGGCGGTCCTCGGCCGGCTGTCGAGCAGCCGGCCGACCACGATCGTTCCCGTGACCCCGGCGATCCCGGACGCGAGGAGCAACGGGCTGAGCGCGGCCGGGGCGAACCCGCCGAACTCCAGCAGGAACGGCGTGATGTAGGTGTACGCGGTCAGGTAGCCGCCCACACCGATGACGGTGGCGACGATCAGAAGCGCGTAGCGGCGGGCGTCCGGGGTCGCGCCGCGGCCCGGCTCGTGGCCGCCGTCGGCGCCGCCGCCCGTCTGCCGGCGGCCGGGCATCAGCGCCGCCACTGTGACGCACGTGACCAGGCCGACGGCGGCGGCCAGGGCGAACGCGGCCCGCCAGCCGACCTGCTGGCCGAGCCAGGTGCCGGCCGGGACGCCGAGGACGGGCCCGAGGGAGCTGCCGATCGACATCCGGGCGATCGCGCGCCCCCGGATCTCCGGGGGGAACATCGCCGCCGCGGCCGGGGTCGCGACCGACCAGAACAGCGCCTGGGTGGCCGCGACCAGCAGCCGGGCGGCCAGCAGCGTCGGATAGTTCGGCGCCACGGCGGTCAGCAGCATCCCCGCGACGAACACGGCCAGCGTGGCGGTGAGCAACCTGCGCCGCGGCACCCGCTGGGTCAGCCGGGTGAGCGGCAGCGAGGCCAGCACCACGACCGCGGCGTACCCGGTGACGAGCAGGCCCGTCTCGGACGGCGACCGGTCCAGGTCGGCCGCCATCACCGTGAGCAGCCCGATGGGCAGGACCTCGGCGGTGACGTAGGTGAAGGCGCCGACGGCGAGGGCGACCAGCGCCCACGCCGCACGGCGTTGCGTCGTAAGGTGCACCCGCTCCTCTTTCCCCCGATTCCGGCCAAAGACGTTTTACCGGACATACGGGAAAAGACGGGAATCGGTTACGACGGATTGAAGAAGACCATCAGGAAGAGGACGACGAGCCAGATAAGGGCACTGATGCCGGCAAGCGCCGCGATCCGCCCGGTCTGCACCTTCGCGTCGTCCTCCGGCGACTCGCTGGACAGCGCCGCGATGGCCGTACGCTGGTCACGCTCGACGATCACCAGGAGGACGGCCGCCACGACGAACAACGTCATCGACACCGACAGGTACGGCGCGCCGAGGGCGCTGCGGCCCAGCAACAGGCCGAACAGGAAGACCCCGATCGTGAGCAGGCCGAACAGCCGGGTCGCGCGGTGCAGATATCGCAGCACGCCCAGATCGCGCGCCCGGATGTAGCGCGGAGTGACGCTCGTGACCGCCGTGAGCGGACCGAGCGCGAAGATCGCGAACCCTATGTGCAGCCACAGCAGCAGATGGTCGAGAGGCGACATGGGCAGAGGCTATCGCCTGACTGATCGGCCCCGCAGTCGCCCGGACACGCTCGTCGCGGGACGCGTCGGACGCCGGGGCACACGCGGGAGCTACTTCCGGCGACGGGGGCGGTTGTGGACCGCCATCTCGAACAGCACCGTGGTGACGACCATGAGGACGACGAGGCCGACCGCTGCGAACATGGGAGCGCTCCTTCCACCGGCATGTGGAACGACCAGCGCGAACAGGGGATGCCTGTCTATCGTCCGCCGATTGCAACCCGGTCGGCAATCGATTATCGATTTCCCGGGGCCGCGGCCGTCCGTCTCCCCGCTCACGTCCGCCGCCCGGTGCCTTCCCGGTCCCCGCCGGTCCTGCGGCTTCGCGACACGCCCCCCGACCCGCGCCGATGTGCTTAGCCATGCCCGGCAGGCAGGCGGCGAACCGTCCACCGGTCCGCCTCCCGCGCGGAGCCGGCACCCGGCGCAGCGCGTGGACGGCCCCGACGCCGAGGACGACGACGCCGGCGTGCGTGTGACTCAGGCGGCCGCCGGCCGCCGGCTCGGCCGCTCAGCGGGTGCGGCGGGCGCGCAGGAAGTCGCTGACGACGTACTCGCCGAGGCGGTCGGCGCTGGCGGAGAAGACGCGGCCGCCGTTGCGGCGGGCGACCTCGTCCACGAACTCCCGCAGCCGGTCGTCGGCGGCCAGCATGAAGACGTTGATCGTCGCGCGCCGCCTGGTCATCTTGTCGACCTCGGCGAGCGTCAGCGTCAGCGTCTCCTGCGACGGCGGCCACTCGAAGCGCGGCACGCCGTTGCGCATCAGGTGCGCCGTCGGCTCGCCGTCGGTGACCACCAGGACCACCGGCTCGAAGTCCGGGTGGCGGTCGAGGTGCCGGCCCGCGATCAGCAGCGCGTGGTGCAGGTTCGTGCCCTGGACCATGTCCCATTCGAGCCCGGCCAGCTCGTCGGGCCGCAGCACCCGGGCGTAGTTCGAGAACCCGATGATCTGCACCGCGTCCTGGGGGAACTTCGAGGCGACCAGCGCCTGCAGGGCGAGCGCGGTCTGCTTGGCCGCCGCCCAGGTGCCGCGCAGGGCCATCGAGTAGGACAGGTCGACCAGCAGGCAGACGGCCGCCGCCGAGCGCCGCTCGGTCTCCACGACCTCGAAGTCGTCCACCGACAGGGTCACGGGCGCGCCCCCGCCCTGCCGTACGCCGTTGACGACCGTACGGACGACGTCGATGGGCTGCTCGTCGCCGAAGCGCCATGGGCGGGTCGAGCCGGTCGGCTCCCCGGCCGTGCCCGCGTCGCGCTGGTCGTGGTCGCCGCGGCGGCCCGAGTCGAGCGAGGCGAAGACGCGGCGCAGGGCGGTCTCCCCGAGGCGGCGTACGGCCTTGGGCGTGAGCTCCAGCTTGCCGCGGTTGCGCCGCAGGTAACCCTGGGCCTCCAGCTCGCGCTCGACCTGTCGCAGCGCCTCCAGGTCGTCCACGGCCGAGCGCCCGAGCGCCCGCCGGATCGCGGCCTCGTCGATGTCGTCGAGCCGGGCGCCGGGGTAGTCCTGGCGCAGCGCGCTCTCCAGGTCGCCGAGGTCGGCCAGCTCCTGCAGGGCCGTCACGGCGTCGCCCATGCCCATCGGCTGCTCGCCGGACACCCGTTCGGGGGAGCCCCAGGCGAGGTCGGGACGGCGGGCGTAGAGAGAGTCGCCGAGGCGCCGCATCTGCTCGGCCAGGCCCGCCTGCTCCAGCGTCTGGTCGATCAGTCCGGCCAGTTCCTCGCGCTGCTCCGGGGTGAGCGAGGCGAGCAGCCGCTGCGCGGCGGCGGCGCGGCGGGCGAGCTGGTCGACCAGCTCATCCAGGTTCCGGGGGTTCTCGGGGAACATGTCCCCGTATTTCTGCATGAACTGGTCAAAGTCGTCCTGGGTGTGCTCGCCCCGGGCGTCGCGGTCCAGCATGTCGTTGAGGTCCGACATCATCTGCCGGACCCGTTCCATGGCGGCCGGGTCGGGGTTGGCCAGCGCGTCCCGCATGCCGCGGAACTGGCTGTCGAGGACCTCCCTGCGCAGCAGGTCGCGCAGCTCCTCGAACGTCTGCCGCGCCGCGGCCGATCGCCAGTCGTAGCCGGCCAGCTCCTGGACGGCCCGTGAGGTGTCCGAGGGCAGCGCGTCGAGCATCGCCTCCCGGAACCGGGCGTCGTCGGCCGGATCGGGACTGCGTTCTCCCGGGGGGCGACCCCCGGACCCCCGCTGGAGCTCGGCCCGCTCCTGGCCGATCGCCTTGTCGAGCAGGACGCGCACGCGCTCCAGCGTGCCGTCGAGCCGGGTGTTGTCCCGCAGTTCGCGGCGCCGCCGCCGTACCTGGCGGAGCAGGTCGTCCAGGCCGCGGCGGTCGGGAGCGCCCGGCAACCCGCGCCGCAGCAGGTCGCGCAGCGCGTCGAGCGGGGTCGAGCCGGACAGGACGGCGTCGCCCATCTCGTCCAGCGCCGAGCGCACGTCGTACGGCGGAGCCAGCGGATCCGGCCCGTCGTGGTACTCCCGGTAGAAGTAGCTCACGTCCGGTACACCGCGGCGCCGTCGGTCTCGTCCTTGGACAGCCTGCGCATCAGGTAAAGCCCTTCCAGCGTGAACTCCAGCGCCGCGGCGGCGTGGCCGGGCGACTCGTCGCCCTCGCCCATGCCGAGCCGGGCCATGATCTTCGACAGGCCCTCGACGCGGCCGATCCTGCGCAGCAGCTCGTGGGCCGGCACCAGCTCGCCCGACTCCACCTGCGCGCCCTCGCCGAACCTGTCCAGCAGCGGCGCGAGGTCGGCGCCGCCGAGCGAGCCGCGGAACGTCTCGGCCGTCGCGCGGCGCAGCAGGTGGGCGAGCACCTCGATCTCCCGCCCCTCCTCGCTGACCTCGAACTCCACCTTGCCGCGCAGCGTGTGGACCACGCCGGGCAGGTCGCACACGCGGGTGACGGGCCGCTCCTCCCCGGTCAGCGCGGCCCGCCGTACGGCGGAGGCGGCGGCGGTCTCGGCGGCGGCGATCGAGAAGCGGGCCGACACGCCCGAGCGGGAGTCGACCGCGGTCGACTCGCGGACCAGGCGGGTGAACCGGGCGATCACCTCCACCAGGTGGTCGGGCAGGTCCGCGCCGAGATCGCCGAGGTCGGCCTCCTGGCGGATCAGGACCAGCTCGTCCTCGACCGTACGGGGGTAGTGGGTGCGGATCTCCGCGCCGAACCGGTCCTTGAGCGGAGTGATGATCCGGCCGCGGTTGGTGTAGTCCTCGGGGTTGGCGCTGGCGATCAGCAGGATGTCGAGGGGGAGCCGCAGGTTGTAACCGCGGACCTGGATGTCGCGCTCCTCCAGCACGTTGAGCAGCGCCACCTGGATGCGCTCGGCCAGGTCGGGCAGCTCGTTGACGGAGAAGACGCCGCGGTTGGTCCGGGGGACCAGGCCGTAGTGGACGGTCTCCGGGTCGCCGAGCGTGCGGCCTTCGGCGATCTTGATGGGGTCGACGTCGCCGATGAGGTCGCCGACCGAGGTGTCCGGGGTGGCGAGTTTCTCGCCGTACCGGTCCTCGCGGTGCTTCCACGCGACCGGCAGGTCGTCGCCGTGGTCGGCGGCCAGCCGGCGGCACCGGACGCAGACCGGCGCGTACGGGTGGTCGTTGATCTCGCAGCCCTCGACCACCGGCGACCACTCGTCGAGCAGGCCGGTGATGGTGCGGATCAGGCGGGTCTTGCCCTGGCCGCGCTCGCCGAGGAGCACGAGGTCGTGGCCCGCGATCAGTGCCCTCTCCAGGTGGGGCAGGACCGTGTCGTCGAAGCCGACGATGCCGGGGAACCGGGCCTCGCCGGCCCGCAGCCGGGCCAGGAGGTTCTCCCTGATCTCGGCCTTGACCGTTCGGTATCGGTGTCCACTCTCGCGCAGTTCACGCAGAGTGCTGGGGGCAGGCGTGGGCGATTTGTGCACGGAGTCGAGCCTACGTCCCCATCAGGTGATCCGGCAGCCGACTTTCAGGGAACATGGCTGAGGGGGATAACGGCTGGGGGACACGACCCAATTGGCCGGGCGGCCCGTGCGTTGACCTCCGTTCAGTGGGGAGAATCGGCCCAAGGAAACAGTCGCGGAGGAAGAGAGGGCGAGACTATGGCGGTAATGACGAGCCGCTTCGCCGACGGTCTCGCCGTGGGCCCGAACCTGGTGGAAGCGGCCGAGACCGCCGTACGCCAGGCGTTGGCCGGCCTGTCGGGTCCGCCAGATCTTGTGTGCTTCTTCATCTGCGGAGACGACCCCGACGACGTGGCCAGAGCCGGCCGGCGGGCGATGTCCGTCGCGTCCGGAGCCGACGTGATCGGCTGCAGCGCGACCGGCGTGATCGGGCACGGCCAGGGCGTGGAGCTGACCCCCGCCGTGAGCGCGTGGGCGGCGTCCCTCGGCGGGGCCAGGATCGACACCTTCGCCCTGGAGACGCTCCGGACGGAGGACAGGTTCGTGGTCGTGGGGCTGCCGGAGCGCGTCCCCGACGACCGGGCGGTGATCCTGCTCGCCGACCCCTACAGCTTCCCCACGGACGCGTTCATCGAGCACTCGCACGAGGTGCTGGGCAGCCTGCCGATCGTCGGCGGCCTGGCCAACGGGCTGCAGGGCCGCGGCTCGGTGCGGCTGTTCGCCAACGGGGAGGTCCACGACTCCGGCGCGATCGGCGTGGTCATCGGCGGTCAGGTGAACGTCGGCACCGTCGTGAGCCAGGGCTGCCGGCCGATCGGGCCGTCCATGGTCGTCACCCGCGCCGAGGACAACGTGCTGCTGGAACTCGCGGGCCAGCCCGCGCTGGCGCGCCTGGAGGACATCGTCAGCGCCCTCGACGAGGAGGACCGCGACCTGGTCGCCGCCGGCTTACAGATCGGCATCGCGATGGACGAGTACGCCGAGCGCCACGAGCGCGGCGACTTCCTGATCCGGGGGGTCATCGGGATCGACCCCGAGCGGGAGGCGGTGGCCGTCGGCGACGTGATCGAGATCGGCAGGACGGTGCGGTTCCAGGTCAGGGACGCCGAGGCCGCCGACGAGGACCTTTACGAACTGCTCGACGACCACCTGCGGGAGCACTCCGGCCGGGTCGAGGGAGCGCTGCTGTTCTCCTGCAACGGCCGGGGCTCGGGCATGTTCGACTCGGCCGACCACGACGCGCTCGCCGTACGCGAGACGCTGGGGCCGATCGGGGTGGCGGGGTTCTTCGCCGCGGGCGAGGTCGGGCCGGTCGGCGGGCACAACCACGTCCACGGCTTCACCGCGTCGCTGCTCGTCTTCTCCAGCGGCACCGATTTGTCCAGCGGCACGGGTTTCTCCGGGGGAACGGGCTTCTCGGGAGACAAGGGGTTCTCCGGCGGCACCGGGTTCCCCGGGGGCACGGGATTCCCCGGGGACGCGGGAGCGGGCGCGTGAGCGACCTCATCCTGGCCGTCGACATCGGCGGCACGAAGTTCGCGGCCGGCCTGGTGGACCCGTACGGGCGGGTGGTGACCGCCGAGCGGGCCGCCACCCCGCAGGGCGGCGACGCCGAGACGCTGTGGGAGACGCTCACCACGCTGCTCGACCGGCTGGACCTGCCCGCCGCGCTCGCCGGCGTGGGCGTCGGCTGCGGCGGGCCGATGACCTGGCCCGAGGGGGAGGTCTCGCCCCTCAACATGGGCGGCTGGCGCGGCTTCCCGCTGCGCGGGAGGCTGGCCGGGCGGTTTCCCGGCGTTCCGGTCCGCATCCACAACGACGCGATCTGCCTGGCCGTCGCGGAGCACTGGCGCGGCGCCGGGCAGGGCAGCGAGGCCATGCTCGGGATGGTCGTGTCGACCGGCGTCGGCGGCGGGCTGATCCTCGGCGGCAGGCTCATCGACGGCGGGACGGGCAACGCGGGTCACATCGGTCACGTGGTGGTCGACCCCGGGGGCCCGCCGTGCGGCTGCGGCGGCAACGGCTGTCTGGAGGCGATCGCCCGCGGCCCCGGCCTCGCCGCCTGGGCGCTCGCGCAGGGCTGGTCGCCGAACGCCGGGGTGACCCACGGTGAGCTCTACCGGGAGGAGGGGACGGCCACCGCGCGCCGCCTCGCCGCCGACGCCACGGCCGGCGACCCGATCGCGCTGGCCGCGATGGCCCGGGCCGGGCGCGCCCTGGGTGTCGCGATCGCCTCCGCCGTCAACCTGTGCGACCTCGACCTCGTGACCGTCGGCGGCGGGCTCAGCCAGGCGGGCGACCTGCTGTTCGCGCCACTGGAGGAGGCGCTGCGAAAGCACACCCGCATGGGGTTCGCCGGGCGGGTGCGGGTCGTGCCCGCCGCGCTCGGCCAGGACGCCGGACTCGTCGGCGCCGCCGCGCTCGTGGCGGCCGGCGACAGGTACTGGTCGCCGGAGCGCTGAGAGCGCCGGAACCTGTGATGATGGGCACATGGCTGTCCCACAGGTGACGTACGAGGACGTCGTCGCCGCACGCGAGTCGCTGTCGGACGTGGCGGCGCTGACACCCGTCCTGCATTCCCGGGTGCTGTCCGAGATCGTCGGCGGTTCGGTGCACCTGAAGTGCGAGAACCTCCAGCGGGCCGGGTCCTTCAAGGTCCGCGGAGCGTACGTGCGGATCGCGCGCCTGAGCGAGGAGGAGCGGGCCCGGGGCGTGGTCGCGGCCAGCGCGGGCAACCACGCGCAGGGCGTCGCGCTGGGATCGTCGCTGGTCGGGGCCAAGTCGACCGTCTACATGCCCGAGGGCGCGCCGCTGCCGAAGGTGGAGGCCACCCGGGCGTACGGCGCGGACGTGGTCTTCGCGGGGCACACGGTCGACGAGGCGCTGCGGGCGGCCAGGGAGCACGCGGACCGGACCGGCGCCGTCTTCATCCACCCGTTCGACCACCCCGACGTGGTCGCCGGGCAGGGCACGGTCGGCCTGGAGATCCTGGAGCAGCTCCCCGGCACGGCCACGATCGTGCTGCCCATCGGCGGCGGGGGCCTCGCGGCCGGGGTCGCGCTCGCGGTGAAGTCCCAGCGCCCGGGGATCAAGGTGGTGGGCGTGCAGGCCGAGCGGGCCGCCGCCTACCCCGACTCGCTGGCCGCAGGCCGTCCGGTCATGGTCGAGCCCACGTCCACGATGGCGGACGGGATCGCGGTCGGGCGGCCGGGCGACCTGCCGTTCGAGCTGATCCACTACCTGGTCGACAGCGTCGTCACGGTGTCGGAGGAGTCGCTGTCGCGGGCCCTGCTGCTGTGCCTCGAACGCGCGAAGCTGCTGGTGGAGCCGGCCGGGGTGGCGGGGGTCGCGGCGCTGCTCGACCAGCCGCACGCGTTCGAGCCGCCGGTCGTCGTCGTGCTGTCGGGCGGCAACATCGATCCGCTGCTGCTGGCCAGGGTGCTGCGGCACGGCCTCGCGGCGGCGGGCCGCTATCTCGCCTTCCGCATCCGGCTGACCGACCGTCCCGGGGCGCTGGCCGCGCTCCTGGCCCGGCTGGCCGACCTCGGGGCCAACGTGCTCGACGTGGTGCACGAGCGGTTCGGCTCCCGGCTGCACCTGGAGGAGGCCGAGGTCCTGCTGCAACTGGAGACCCGCGGTCCCGCGCACTGCGACGAGGTGCTGAGCGCGCTGCGGCGGGACGGCTACAAGCTGCTGTTCTCCTGATCCGGGGCGGTTCGGGTCACATGACCGGGGCGGGGCGCTTCGGCTGGAACAGCCAGGCGTCGAACAGTCCCTTGAGGTCCTTGCCCGAGACGCGCTCGGCCAGCGCGATGAACTCCCGCGTGCTGACGTTGCCGTACCTGTGGGCGTCGGCCCACGCCCTGATCAGCGGGAAGAACTTCTGGTCGCCGATCTCCCGGCGCAGCGCGTGCAGCGTCATGGCGCCGCGGTTGTAGACGGCGGCGCTGAACAGGTCGTCGGCGCGGGCCGCGCCCGGGGGATAGGCCCACATCGGGTCCGCCGCGTTCTCGTAGTAGCGCCGGAAGGCCGAATCGGCCGTGCCCTGACCGGTGTGCTCCGCCCACAGCCACTCGGCGTACGTCGCGAAGCCCTCGTTCAGCCACAGGTCCCGCCAGCGCCCGATGCTCAGGCTGTCGCCGAACCACTGGTGGGCGAGCTCGTGCGCGATGATCGCGGGCTCGGGCGAGAAGCCGCCGTAGATGGGCTTGGTCTGGTTCTCCAGCGCGTACCCCGCCGCGTAGTCGTCGATCACGCCGCCGGTGGAGGAGAAGGGGTAGGGCCCGAAGACGGTCGACCAGTAGTCGGTGATCTTCCCGGTCTGGGTGAAGAGGGTGTCCAGCGAGCCGCGGAAGGAGTCGGCCACGGCGGCGTAGATCGGCAGGCCCTTTGCGCTCGTGCCGGTGCGGACCTGGAACTTTCCGGTCGTCATCGTGGCGAGGTAGCTCGCCATCGGGTGCTTCTCCCGCCAGACGAAAGTCGTCTTGCCCGCCGTGGTCTGCGGCGTCCCGGCCATCTCGCCGTTGGCGATCGCGGTCAGCCCCTCGGGCACGGTGATCCGGAAGTCGTAGGTCGCCTTGTCGGCGGGGTGGTCGTTCGACGGGAACCAGGTCTTCGCGCCGTTCGGCTCGCACGTGACGAACGCGCCGTCCGGGGTGGCGATGAAGCCGTACCGGCCGAGGTTGGCGGTGTCGTGCATCGGTTCCGGCACGCCGGAGTAGTCGACCGTGACCGCGAAGCCGTCGCCGTTCCGGATCCGCTGGGCCGGCTCGATCACGAGCTCGTCCTGACTGCGGCTGAACGAGGCCGCCGCGCCGTCCACCGCCACGCGGCTCACGGTGAGCCCGTGCAGGTCCAGGTCGAACGACGTGAGGTCCTGCGCGGCCTTCGCCTCGATCGTGGCGCTGCCCGCGAGCTTCCTGGACGAGGGGTCGTACGACAGACGGAGGTCGTAGTGCCGGACGTCGTAGCCGCCGTTGCCGTCGCTAGGGAAGTCGGGGTCGCCGATGCCCGGGGCGCCCATGGTGCCCGTCGACGTGCCCACCCCCGCTGACGCGGGGGCGGCCGCGGCAGAGGACGGCGCGACCGCGCCCTGGGACGGCGCGCAGGCCGTGGCGGTTCCGACGGCCACCGCACAGATCAGGGCGGTGATCGGCGTCCTGGTCGGCGTCCTGGTCGGCATTGGGAACGGAGGAAGACGATGCGTGGCCATATGTCTGGCAACCCTATGCGAGGCGGCGAGGTGGTCCGGGTACTGACACCGCGTGTTTTCCCTGCTCGCAGGGGTTGCGCCTGGGGGGCGCCCGTCTCGGGGTTGCGCCTGGGGGGCGGCCGTCTCGAAGGTTGCGCCTGGGGCGGCCGTCTCAGGCGTCCACGACGAGCGTCCGGGCCGCCTTGTCGTGCAGGGCCTGCTTCCTGCGGTCGAACAGGATCCACGCGAGGTTCACCAGTCCGAGGCAGAACAACCAGCCCAGCACGATCTCCACCGCCTGACGGACCGCGATCGGCCCGGGACCGGCCGGCTCCCCGGTCTCCCGCACCACGCGCATGCCGAACACTCTTTTGCCGACTGTTTGGCCGTTCCAGAACGACTGGAGCAGCCAGTAGTAGAGGAACCCGATCAGCCCGACGAGGAGACCGTTGCCGACCGGAACCCGGGCCACCGCTCCCGTCGTGCCCTCGGACACGACCCGCCAGTCGTCCCAGGTGAGCGGCGAGGCGACGAGTCCGATGAGCACGGCGTCCAGGATCCCGGCGAACAGGCGGCGCCAGCGGCCGGCGAGCCGCGGCGCCGTCAGCCCGAAGGGCGGGGGTGTCCAGGGACTCCTCGGTTCCTCGTACGGGCTTCCCGGAGGCGGCGGTGTTCCCATGGCTGAATGGTCACCCCGCCGCCCTTCGGTCAAAGCCGGGCAGGCGCAAAGGGTGCGTCAGAGGGTGCCGCGGCGTGCCTGCTCGCGCTCGATGGCCTCGAAGAGCGCCTTGAAGTTGCCCTTGCCGAAGCCGAGGGACCCGTGCCGCTCGATGAGCTCGAAGAAGACGGTCGGGCGGTCCACCACCGGCTTGGTGAAGATCTGCAGGAGGTAGCCGTCCTCGTCGCGGTCCACGAGGACGCGGCGCTTCTTCAGCTCCTCGACCGGCACGCGGACCTCCCCGATGCGGGCGCGCAGCTCCGGGTCGTCGTAGTAGGAGTCGGGCGTGTCGAGGAACTCGACCCCCGCCGCGCGCATGGCGTCCACGGTCGTCAGGATGTCGTTGGTGGCGAGCGCGATGTGCTGCACGCCAGGACCGCCGTAGAACTCCAGGAACTCCTCGATCTGGGACTTCTTCTTGCCCTCGGCGGGCTCGTTGAGCGGGAACTTGACCTTGCGGGTGCCGTCGGCGACGACCTTGGACATCAGCGCCGAGTATTCGGTGGCGATGTCGTCGCCGATGAACTCGGCCATCTTGGTGAAGCCCATGACCTTCTCGTAGAACTCCACCCACTCCTCCATGCGCTCGACGTTGCCGACGCAGTGGTCGATCGCCTGGAAGAGCCGGCCGTTCTTCACGGCGGGCGGCGCGACGATGGGCTCGGCCGCGACGTATCCCGGCAGGTAGGTGCCGGTGTAGTTGGCGCGGTCGATCAGCGTGTGCCGGGTCTCGCCGTAGGTCGCGATGGCCGCGACGACGACCTTGCCGTGCTCGTCCTCGACCACGTGGGGCTCCTCCAGCCCCCGGGCCCCGTTCTCCAGCGCGTGCCGGTAGGCCGTCTCCACGTCCGGCACGTCCAGCGCGAGATCGATGACGCCGTCGCCGTGCTCGGCCACGTGCCGCGCGAGCGGCGTGCCCGCCCGTACGGCTCCGCGCAGCTCGAACCGGGCCGAGCCCGACAGGAGGACGTACGCCACCTCGTCGCGGCTGCCCGTCTCCGGCCCCCGGTAGGCCACCAGGCGCATCCCGAAGGCGGTCGAGTAGTAGTGCGCGGCCTGCTTCGCGTTGCCGACGGCGAAGACCACCGCGTCCATGCCGTGAACCGGAAAGACATCGTTCATGTGACAAGCGTCCGTTCGCATGGCCAATTTGTGCAACAGTGACTCAAATAGGTGGACAATGTGCTCAGCCTTCGCTTCGGACAAGGGGAAATCGTTATGACGATTGACCACCTCGACGCCCGACTTGTCGCACTGCTGGCCGCCGAGCCCAGGATCGGCGTGCTCGAGTGCTCCCGCCGGCTGAACGTCGCCAGGGGCACGGTGCAGGCCCGGCTCGACCGGATGGCCGCGAGGGGGGTCATCACCGGTTACGGCCCGGACATCGATCCGGCCGCGCTCGGCTTCGACGTGACGGCGTTCGTGACGTTGCACATCAGGCAGGTCGCGGGGCACGTGCCGGTGGCCGACCAGCTCGCGCTCATCCCCGAGGTCCTGGAGGTCCACACGATCACCGGCGGCGGGGACATGTTCTGCCGCGTGGTCGCCCGCAGCAACGCCGACCTCCAGCGCGTCATCGACCGGATCGTGGACGTGCAGGGCGTCGTACGGACCGAGTCGGTGATCGCGCTCGACACGCCGGTGCCGTACCGGACCCTTCCGCTCGTCCGGGCGGCCGGAGGCTGACCGCACGGGTTTTCCACACGTCCCGCCGTGGGCCAGGCTTTTCCACAGACGTCGCGGGAAGTGCCGGACCACCGATGGCCATCGTTTACCGTGTTCCTATCCGCCCAGCTCAGGGGCACAAACGGGCGTAGCGGGGGTATCGGACTTATCGGGGGTCACAGCGTGGACAGCGCCGAGGAGGGCCCGATCGAGGAGGGCGCCGTGGATCCGCGGGCGTCACTCGGCGGCCCGAACGGGGGAGGCGGCGAAGGCGGCCGCGCGCCGGAGCCTCGCCGGCGAAGACGGCTGCCGCGCGTCCTGCTCGTGAGTCTGGCCACCGCGATCGCCGGGCTCGTCGTGTTCCTCGCCGTGGTGTGGGCGCTGACCCCCATCCCGGACAGCACCCAGGAACTGGCGACGGCCCAGGGCTCGGTGATCTACTACCGGGACGGCAAGACCGTCCTCGCCAACGAAGGCGTCAACCGCAAGAACGTGCCGCTCACGCAGGTCCCGCAGGCCGTCAGAAGCGCGGTGATCGCGGCGGAGAACCGCACGTTCTATCAGGACCAGGGCGTCTCCGTGTCCGGCACGGCCCGCGCCGTCTGGTCGACGATCACCGGCCGCCAGCTCCAGGGCGGCTCGACCATCACCCAGCAGATGGTCCGCAACTACTACAGCGGTCTCGGCCAGGAACGATCCATCGCGCGCAAGCTCAAAGAGGTCATGATCGCGCTGAAGGTGGATCGTTCCATGCCGAAGGACTGGGTGCTGGAGCGCTACCTCAACACCATCTACTTCGGCCGGGGCGCGTACGGCGTCCAGGCCGCCGCGCGGGCCTACTTCGACAAGGACGTGCAGAACCTGACGGCGGCCGAAGGCGCCTATCTCGCCGCCGTGATCCAGCAGCCCACCCGTTTCGCCAACCCGACCGGGGCCGCGCTCGACGCGGTGAAGGCCAGATGGGCGTCCGTGGTCCGGGGCATGCGCGAGATCGGCGCGATCAGCCGCGAGGAGGCCGGCGCGCTGGTGTTCCCCACGCTCGCCAAGCAGCGCGCGCCGCTGTCCCTCGGCGGCCAGAACGGCTACATGCTGGCGCAGGTGCGCGCCGAGCTGAACCGGCTCGGCTTCACCGACGAGGACATCAACCACGGCGGCCTGAAGGTCACCACGACGTTCGACAAGAAGCTGATGGCGCAGGCCCAGCAGGCGGTCAAGTCGGTCCTGCCGGAGGACACCCCCAAGAAGGTCCGCACCGGCCTGGCGGCCGTCGACCCCGCGACCGGCGAGGTCGTCGCCTTCTACGGCGGACGTTACGAGACCAACCAGTACGACAACGCCTTCTCGGCCAAGGTCCAGGCCGGCTCGACCTTCAAGCCCTACACGCTGGCCGCCGCGCTCGAAGCCGGCTACGGGCTCGACACGCTGGTCTACGGCAACTCACCCATCCGCGTCGGCGCCACCGACATCCCCAACTCCGGCGGCAAGTCGTACGGCTCGGCGATCACGCTGCTCGAGGCGACGCAGTACTCGGTCAACACCGCCTTCGTGGATCTGGGCCAGCGGATCGGCATCGACAAGGTCGTCGCGGCGGCGCGGGCCGCCGGGATCCCCGCGGCACAGCTCGCCCCGCACCAGGGCGCCGCCACGCTGCCCCTCGGTGTGGCGTCGGTGAGCGCCGTGCAGCAGGCCTCCGGGTTCGCCACGTTCGCCGCCGGGGGCATTCACCACGAGCCGCACGTGATCCGGGCGGTCACCGACGGCACCGGGCTCACCCGCAGGTTCGCCCCGCCCGGCACCCGGGCCTTCAGCGAGAACACCGCCGCCGACACGACGTACGCGCTGGAGCAGGTGGTGCGCAGCGGCACCGGCAGCGCCGCGGGCCTGTGGGACCGCCCGGTGGCGGGCAAGACCGGCACGACCGACGAGTCCGCCGCGGTCTGGTTCTCCGGCTACGTCCCCCAGCTGGCCGTCGCGGTCGACATGTTCCGCGACGACAACAAGCCGGTGACCGTTCCCGGCTACGGCGAGCTGTACGGCGGCACGCTGCCCGCCGAGATCTGGAAATCCTTCATGAGCACCGCCATGGAGGGCAAGCCGGTCCGGGAGTTCCCCGACCCGGTCACGTGGAACCCCTACGACTGGAACACCTACGGCATGGCTCTGCCTCAGCCGAGCGGCGTTCCCACCGCCTATCCGTCCGGTCCCTACCCGTCGGGTCCGCCCGGTGCCGATGGCCCCTACGGACCGTACGGGCCGGGGGGAGCGGTGGTGCCGCCGGACCAGGACGTGCCCGGCGCGACCACGGACGCGGAGGAGGAGCAGCAGGGCACGGCCGGCCAGGACCGCGAGGCCGGCCCGCGAGGTGGCGCGAACGGAATCGACGGGGTGACGGGCCCGGCCGGCGCGGCCCGTGCCCGCGACTCGGGTGCCGCGGACGCCGCCCCCGGGCCGGCGAACGACAGATCCGACGCGGGCGCCACGGGAACGGGCGCAAGAAGGGCCCCGGGCGCCGCCACGGGTCCCGATACCAGGCGGACCGGCCAGACCGGCCAGGACGGTCATGGTGACCAGCCCGCACCGCTCACGCAGGTCCCCGGGCCCCAGCTACCGGTCGCCCAGGTTCCCGCCCGCTGACGGCTCAGAAGGGCAGTCCCGTGGCGGGCGGCTGTGACTCTTCGGCGGCGAGAACGGGGAAGTTGCCGCGGAAGACGCCATGGGGGTCGTGGCGGCGCTTGGCGCCCCGCAGGCGCTTCAGCACGGCGGGGGTGAAGGCGTCGGCCACGCTCTCGCGGGGGTTGAGGAAGGTCAGGGGCTTGCGCCCGCCGACCGGGAGGGCTTCGGCGAGTGCGCGCTGCCTGGCCGTGATCGCCTCGGCCGTCGCCGGGTCGGCCGGGACGCCGAACAGGTAGAGCGCGTAAGGCTCGGCCAGCGGTCCGTGCGGGCTGTCGGAAGGGCGGGCGAACGCGCCGCCCAGATGGCGGATCTGCACGCTCATCAGCGGAGCGACGGGATCGGCGAGCAGCGTCTTGGCCGTCGTGTCGTCCAGCCGGGTCAGCAGCTCAGCGCGGGAGGAGCCGGCGCCGGGCTCCGTGGGCTCGGCGGTGATGGACCCGAGCTCGGAGACCGGCATGGTCCGCCGGGTGTCCGACAGCGGCCGGGGAAGGCGCTCCAGGGGAGCCAGCAGATCGCGAGCCTCGGCCGCCTCACCGAGGTATGCGGCGTCCACCGCCACCATGGGAGCGGAGCCGGGGAATTGCAGCAGATCCAGCCAGACGGTCAGCTCGTCCGGAGCGCTGGCGGTGATCCGCCGGTAGGCGTCCAGGACGTCCGGCGCGTGTTCGGCCGGCCACAGCACCCGCCCTCCGTAGAGTCGTGGCGCGGGGTGGAGGGACAGCTCCAGGGCGGTGACGACGGCGAAGTCGCCGCCTCCGCCGCGCAGGGCCCAGTACAGGTCGGGGTCGGTTTCGGCGGTGACGCGCCGCTGTCGTCCTTCGGCGTCGACGATGTCGAAGGCGGTGACGCTGTCGGCGACCCAGCCGTGGGCCCGGCCGAACCAGCTGAGCCCGCCGCCGAGGGCGACGCCGGTGACGCTGACGACCGGAGAGCTGCCCGGCAGGCCGGTCAGGCCGTACGGCGCGGCGGCGGCCTGCAGGCGACCCGAGGACACGCCGGCTCCGACGCGGGCGCGCCGGGCGGCCGGATCGATCTCCACGGAGTCCAGCGGCCTGGTGCGCAGCAGGACGGCGCCGTCGGTGCGGCCGGTCGCGCCGTGCCCGTTCGGCTGGGTGGCGACGGTCAATCCGGCGGTGCGGGCGTGCCGGACCAGCGCGGCGACGTCGTCGGCGTCGGCCGCCTCCACCACGGCCGCCACCGGTTGTTCGACGGCCAGGTTCCACGGACGGCGGGAGGCGTCGAAGCCGGAGTCGCCGGTCAACCAGACCCGCCCGCGAACGGCGGAGCGCAGGGCGTTCAGAGCGTTCACGATCATCTTCTTTCCGTGGTGGCAGGCCGGACGGCTTCGGCGGGGCCGAAGAAAGCCGCGGACCTGTCCCACTCTCGGGCCGAGCGCAGAGCCGATCAACGCGGTCCTGTGCAATGATCGTGAAGCCTGAGTTAACGATGGGGGCGTGATGCTGGAGCGGCACGAGCTGGAGGCGTTCCTCACCCTCGCGGAGGAGCTGCACTTCGGCCGCACCGCCGAACGCCTGCGGGTGTCCACCGCCCGGATCAGCCAGACCATCGCCAAGCTCGAACGCCGCGTCGGCGTCCCGCTGTTTCACCGCACCAGCCGCAGGGTGGAGCTGACCCCGCTGGGCCGCAGACTGCATGAGCAGACGCGACCCGCCTGGCACCAGATCACGTCCGCCTTCGAGCAGGCCGTCGCCGAAGGCCGCGGCGTCATCGGCACCCTGCGCGTCGCCTTCGTCGGCGCCGCGGGCGGGCAGCTGCTCGTCGGGGCGGCCGAACTCCTGCGGCGGAGCGAGCCCGGTTGCGACGTCCAGCTCCGGGAAGCGCAGATGGTCGATCTCATGCCCTGGTTGCGCGCCGGGGAGGTCGACGTCGCGCTGGGCACCTTCCCCGTCGAGGAGCCCGGCATCGTCACCGGGCCGGTCCTGGTGTCGGAGGCGCGCCTGCTCGCGGTGCCGTCCGGGCATCCGTTCGCCCGCCGGGAGTCGGTCTGCCTGGAGGACCTGGCCGGGGTTCCCCTGCTCCAGCTCCCCGGCACGCTCCCGGATTCCCTGCGGGAGGATCGCACCCCGCGCACCACGCCCTCCGGACGGATGATCGAGCCCGGCCCCGCCGCGGCCACGTTCAACGAGATGCTCACCCTCATCGGGGCAGGTCACGGGGCCTTTCCGGTCGGCGCGCAGGCCAGGCGCTACTACGCCAGGCCCGACGTCGCCTACGTCCCGTTCAGCGACGCTCCACCGCTGGAATGGGGTCTGCTGTGGAGAGCCGACAACTCCACCGCACGCGTCCGCGCCTTCGTCCGGGCGGCGGGCGATCGGCTCCGCGGCCCCCGCTGAGGGTGGCCGCCGCTTCTACCGGGCCAGTTCGGCCCGCAGTTCCGCGGGGGTGGTGACCGGCGCGCGGCAGGTGAACCGACGGCACACGTAGGCCGCGGGTGAGCCGTCGACCATGCCCCGGCCCTCCAGCAGCGGCACGTCCACGAGTGCGGCGCCGGGCTGTCCGGTGCCCAGCGCGACGACCAAACCCGGCGTGCCGGACATGAGGGCCGCCCGGTGCAGCGCACGCGTACGGGAGTCGTCGGCCGGGCCGATGATCGCCACCTCGGCGGGGCCGCGCAGCGCCGCCTCAGCCACCGCGAGACCCCATCCGGCGAACCGGGCGTGCCGCTCCGCGAGCGCGGAGACCGTGCCCAGCGCCGCCTCGGCCGCTTCCCGGTGCCGGGCGGAGCCGGTGAGCGCGGCGTACGACAGCAGCGCGCCCGCCGCCGCGAACTGGCCCGACGGCGTCGCGTTGTCGGTCGGGTCCTGGGGCCGCTGGAACAGCCGCTCGCCGTCGTCGGGGGCGTCGTAGAACCCCCCGGACCCGTCGGGGAACCGCGTCAGCACGGTCTCCAGCAGATCTGCGGCGCGGTGGAACCACCGGCTCTCGCCGGTGACGCCATAGAGGGCGAGGAAGCCCTCGGCCGCGTTGGCGTAGTCCTCCAGCATGCCCGTGTTGGCCCCCGCCCGGCCGTCGCGGGAGGTGCGCAGCAGCCGGGCCGGGTCGCGGCTCACCGTGTGCAGGCCGTCGAGCAGCACGGCCGCCTCACGCGCGGCGTCGACCAGGTCGGGCCGCTCGAAGAGCGCGCCCGCCTCGGCCAGGGCGGCGATCACCAGCCCGTTCCAGGAGGCCACGACCTTGTCGTCCCGTCCGGGCCGCGGCCGGCGCTCCCGCGCGGCGCGCAGGGCCGTACGGACCCGGTCGAACCGGGCCGGGTCGTCGGGGTCGGCGAGAAGCTGGAGCACCGACGTGCCGTGCTCGAACGTGCCGGTCACCTCGAACACCGAGGCCGCCCAGGCTCCGTCGTCCTCTCCGAGGACCTCGCGGAGCTGCTCGGGGGTCCAGACGTAGAACAAGCCCTCGCCGTGCGTGCCGTCCGGTCCCTCGCTGTCGGCGTCGAGGGCGGAGGCGAACCCGCCCTCCGGCGTGCGCATCTCGCGCAGCAGCCATTCGGCGGTCTCCAGGACCACCCGCCTGGCCAGGACCGATCCGGTCGCCCGCCACCAGTGGGCGTAGACCCGCAGCAGCAGCGCGTTGTCGTAGAGCATCTTCTCGAAGTGCGGCACGACCCAGCCCGCGTCGACGGAGTAGCGGGCGAAGCCCCCGCCCAGCTGGTCGTACAAGCCGCCCCTGGCCATCGCCTCCATGGTCGCCTCCGCCATGGCGACGGCATCTGGGGTGCCGTGCCGCAGCAGGAACTCCAGGACCATGGACGGCGGGAACTTGGGCGCCCCGCCGAATCCGCCCCGCCGGTCGTCGAAGCCGTCCGCGAGGTTCCGTACGGCCAGGTCGAGGGTCTCGGCGGTGGGCGCCGGGCCCGACGGAACCCCGGTCTGCCCGGCGAGCGCCTCCACCACCTTCTCGCCCTGGGCCAGGACGCCCTCCCGGTCCTGCCGCCAGGCCTGCGAGACGGCGTGCAGCAGCCGCTGGAAGTGCGGCCGGGGGAAGTAGGTGCCGGCGTAGAACGGGTGCCCGTCGGGGGTGGCGAAGACCGTCATCGGCCAGCCGCCCTGGCCGGTCATCGCCTGGACCGCGCCCATGTAGACGGCGTCCACGTCGGGCCGCTCCTCGCGGTCCACCTTGACGTTGACGAACATGTCGTTCATCAGCGTCGCGGTGGCCTCGTCCTCGAACGACTCGTGCGCCATGACGTGACACCAGTGGCATGCCGAGTACCCCACGCTGATCAGCAGGGGGACGTCGCGCCCGCGGGCCTCCGCGAAGGCCTCCTCACCCCAGGGGAGCCAGTCCACCGGGTTGTCCGCGTGTTGCAGGAGGTAGGGAGAGGTCTCGCCACCCAGCCGGTTCATAGGGCCAGCCTCTCACACCGTCAGAAAGGACGATTCGGGTGCGGATCGCTCCGGGGCCGCTCGCCGTGACGCGGAGCGCTCTGGTTTCCCGGGTGGAGCTGTTTGTCATGTCGGGAGAACGCGCGGGCGACCGCGGGGATGTGTTCCGGCGCGTCCCGGCGTAGGCTCACAGGACGTGGGCTTGGATCTGGACTTCGCTGTCAGGCACTCGGGACGCCCCGCGGCCTTCATGACGCGGCGCGACGTCGCGCGGGTGCTGCTGGCCGTTCCGTCCGGACAGGCCCTGGTCGCCCTTCCCGACCTGCGGCGGCAGCTGCTCGCGGCGGGCAATCCGCTGACTCCCGTGTTCTGGGATTCGGCCAAGGCCGTGCTGACGAGCATCGAGTCCGGCGTCGCGACGGTCGGCGACGTGCAGCGCTGGCTGGAGTCCAGCGGGACCGAGCCGATCATGCTCACCCGCAGCTACTTCCTGTGGCCGGAGGAGAGCGAGCGCGGGCCGGTGGCCACGGAGATGTACGAGCGGCTGGTCGAGTTCCTGGAGGAGAGGCTGACGGCCGGGGAGATCGACGCGGACGCGCTGGCCGCCGGCGACCCCGCCGCCCGGCACGCCTACGAGGAGCTCCAGGAGCGCTGGCTCGGCACCCCGCTGCCGGACGGCCGGGTGCCGGGTGTCGTGGTCAACGACGAGCAGGACCGGGAGCTGTACGCCGCCTGGGACGAGGAGGAGGCGTTCGCGCTGAGCGAGCTGCGGCGGGTGCTCGACGACCTGCCGGAGCCGCCCTTCCCCGCGGCCGACCTCCACTCGGCCGCCCGGCGGCTGCGCGTGACGCTGACCCGGCCCGGCTACCCGGGCAACGTGCTGCGCGCCTGCGCCGGCCTGGAGGACGGCGACCTGCCCGAAGGGGACGAGGACCTGTGGCTCACCGTCGCGGCCGGAATCGCCGCGCCCATCTCGGACCTGCCGGACGAGGAGGACGCCGCCCGGTTCTTCGACATGGAGGGCGAGCTCAGCCACGAGGACTCCATACTGGCCTCGCTGTGCGCCATCCACCACGCCGACTGGCTCGCGTCGGTGATCACCCTGGTCCGGTACGGCCCGGGGGTGCTCGCCTCGCCCGAGCGGATCGCCCGGTTCATCGCCGACTCCGAGGACGTCGACGTGGACCCGGACGAGCCGGAGGACCTCGAGGCGACGGAGATGCTGTTCACGGCGGTGACGCCGCTGTGGGCGCACCTCGGCATCGTGGACCGATCCGAGGTGCTGACCCCACTGGGCTGGTGGGGCCTGCCCAAGGCGCTGGAACGCGCCTGGTCCTCAGGCCCCGCCCTGCCCGACTGACGCTCCCGCGTACCCGACCGGCGGTGTCGCGCCCCCGGCCGATGATGGTCGCGGGCGGCCCGGCGCCGTCCGGGCCTATTCCGGCGCGTCGACGAGGCCGCGGTAGTCGTCGTCCACCAGCTCGCGGTATTCCGGATGCTTCTCGATGTACCAGGCCACGAACGAGCACAGCGGCACGACCCGCAGGCCGGCCGCCCGTGCCTCGTCCAGGGCCGCGCCGACCAGCATGCCGCCCAGCCCCCGGCCCCCGAACTCGCCGCGCACCTCGGTGTGCGTGAAGACCATCGAGCCGTCCCGCAGCCGGTACTGCGCGAACCCGGCGAGCGTGTCGCCGAGCAGGATCTCGTAGCGCGACGCGGCGGCGTTGTGCGCCACTCGCGCGTCCGTGCTCACGCCTCGGGCCCGTTCCCGCGCTGTTCGTCCTCGCGGCCGTCGTGCGGCACCTGGATCTTCCTCATCTGCTTGTTCATGTTCTTCAGCAGGAAGAACAGGGCCACGCCGATCGCGGCGACGACGAGGAAACCCAGGAGACCCGGCCCGTAGCTGGTTGCGTCCACGCCCCCAGCTTACGAGCAGGCAGGGGTGACCTCCGCGTGGATCCCCGCGAACAGGTCGTCCTCCGGCAGCGTGGTGTCCACCAGGGACCGCGCGAGGTGGTAGTCCTCGGTCGGCCAGATCTCCTGCTGGAGCTCACGGGGGCAGACGAACCAGAACCCGTCGGGGTCCACCTGGGTGGCGTGCGCGAGCAGGGCCAGGTCGCGGATCTCGAAGTACTCCGCGCACGGGACCTTGGTGGTGACCTCCCACTTCTGCGGACGGTCCTCCCACCGCGCGATCCAGTCGGCGTACGGCGAGCCCATGTCGCGCTCGGTCATCGCGTTGTGCAGCGCCTCGAACCGCTCCCGGGTGAAGCCCATGTGGTAGTAGAGCTTCAGCGGCTGCCACGGCTCGCCCGTGCCCGGGTAGCGGTCGGGGTCGCCCGCCGCCTCGAACGCCTCGATCGACACCCGGTTGGTCATGATGTGGTCGGGATGCGGGTAGCCGCCGTTGTCGTCGTACGTGAGGATCACGTGCGGCCGGAACTCCCGGACGGCGGCGACGAGCGGCGCGGAGGCCACTTCGAGCGGCTGCAGCGCGAAGCACCCCTCGGGCAGCGGCTCGTTCTCGTCCTCCGGCAGCCCGGAGTCGACGAAGCCGAGGAAACGCTGCTGCACGCCGAGGATCTCGCGCGCCTTCTCCATCTCCTGGCGGCGCACCTCGCCCATGTTCTCGAGGATGTCGGGCCGGTCCATCTTGGGGTTGAGGATCGAGCCGCGTTCCCCGCCCGTACACGTGACAACGAGGACCTCCACGCCCTCCGCGACGTAGCGGGCCATCGTGGCGGCGCCCTTGCTCGACTCGTCGTCTGGGTGCGCGTGCACGGCCATCAGTCTCAACGGTGCACTCACGGCTCTCCTCATGGTGTCCTCTGGCTACGGAAAGAGGTTAGCTTCTAAGTGACCGTGCGTTCCGGACCCGGCTGGCCCGCGTCACGCCACGGTCGAATTGTGGGGACGATCGTCTCGCACAACACCGACAATCCTCAGGGAGATTCCGCGATGCCCACGGATGAGGCCGGCGGCCAGGGGACACGCCCGGTGCTCGGCACCCCGGACGATTTCCCGCCCCGCCCGGCGCGGCCCGCCAGGCTGGTGCCGTACGTCGTGATTGCGCTGATCGTGGCGGTGATCGCGGGCGGATGGGGCTTCGTCATGCTGCGTGCCAACGGGAATCCGTCCGTGAGCGCGGACGTCATCACCTTCGACGCGAGCGCTCCGGACTCCGCCGTGATCACCTTCACCGTGCACAAGCCGGCCGACCGGGCGGCGACGTGCCGGATCCAGGCGCTCGACACCAAGCACCTGGAGGTCGGCAGCCGCGAGGTCGGCATTCCCAGGGGCCGGTCGGACCTCGAGTTCACCGAGCGGCTGAGGACGAGCGCGCAGGCCACAGCGGTACATGTCGACTACTGCGATCTCGTATAGTGGAATCTTTGGGGAAGCGTTCGAAGGCGTTATCTTGACAGCCTTTCGAGTCACTTACGGAAACAAGGAGAGCCCGTGGCCGTCTCCCAGAACGACAACGTCACCTGGCTGACGCAAGAGGCGTACGACCGCCTCAAGGAGGAGTACGAGTACCTTTCGGGCCCGGGTCGCACGGACATCGCCAAGAAGATCGAAGCCGCCCGGGAAGAGGGTGACCTCAGGGAGAACGGCGGCTACCACGCCGCCAAGGACGAGCAGGGCAAGATGGAGGCCCGCATCTTCCACCTCCGGCAGATCCTGGACAGCGCCAGGGTCGGCGAGGCTCCCCGCGCCGAGGGCATCGTGGGTCCGGGCATGACCGTGACGGTCCGCTTCGACGGCGACGACGAGGAGGTCACCTTCCTGCTGGCCTCCCGCGAGGAGAGCGGCGCGCCCATCGACGTCTACTCGCCGAACTCTCCCCTCGGGTCCGCGATCAACGGCAAGAAGATCGGGGAGAAGGCGACGTACACGCTGCCGAACGGCAGGCAGAACACGGTCGAGATCCTCGAAGCCGTTCCGTACATCGGCAACTAGTCCGTTTCCGTCCCGGCCGGGAATTCCGCAGTCGTTTGCGGTATTCCCGGCCGTGCGGCAATCTCGTCCTGGACCGGACCATTCGCCACGGGAGGGGTGAGATCGTGCTCGAACGCCGAGCGCGCCCATCCACCCGGTTAGGCAGGAAGCTCACGAGAGCCGTGTCCGAGGCTCGCCAGGACCTCGCCTACCGCCCCCGGCTGCCCCGTCCGGGGCGCCTGCGCAGGACGGTTCCCCTCATCGCCGTCTCGCTCGTCACCGTGCTGACGGCCGACGTGCTCGTGCTGGGCGAACTCACATCCGGCTCCCCGGATTCGGGCGTGGTCGCGTCCCTGTCCGAGGGGCGCACCGGCAATCGCTACGTGGCGGCGGCGCGGCAGGCCCGCGACCCGGTGTCCCCGACGCCGCCGGGGCGGCAGGCTCCGGCCGCCCAGACGGTGACGCGTCAGCCGGTGGCCGCGCTGGGGCGGCTGATCCGCCCGCATCTGTTCGTGGTGGCCAACCGGCCGCTGCCGCCCGAGGTCGTGGAGAAGGTACGCCGGGTCAAGGGCGTGACGGCGGCCGAGGTGACCGGCGCGGCCGATGTGTCCGTGGACGGCAAGCGGGTGCCGACGATGGGCGTCGACCCGTCCACCTTCCGCTCGTACACGCCGAAGGTGACGGCATCCTCCGACGAGTTGTGGCGCAACATCGCCGCCGGCGACATGGCGGTCTCCTTCGAGCTCGGCAACGACGGCGGCGTGCAGCTCGGCTCGCAGGTCCAAAGCGGCGGCAGGCGCCTGCGCATCGGCGCGTACGCCACGGTGGGCATGGGCTCGATCGCGGCGATCGTCTCGAAGGGGACGGCGGCGGCGCTCGGCATCCCGGACGGCAACGCCCTGGTGGTGAGCGCGCCGAAGGTCGACTCCCGCAAGCTCCGCCTCAGGCTGCTGAAGATCCTGCCCAAGGGCAGCCAGGTCGCCACGATCAACCCGGTGGTGGTGACGCCCAAGGGCCGGAGGGTGTGGCCGCAGACCGCGTTCATGTCGGCCGATCAGCTCAAGGTCGCGCTGACGGCGGCGGTGAGCAAACTCGGCCGGCCGTACGTGTGGGGCGCGGAGGGGCCCGACAGCTTCGACTGCTCGGGGCTCGTGCAGTGGGCGTACGCGCAGGCGGGCGTGCGCATGCCCCGCGTGACGTACCAGCAGTGGGTCACCGGGCCGCAGGTGCCGCTGTCGCAGGCGCAGCCGGGTGACCTGCTGTTCTGGCGCAACGATCCGACGAACCCGGGATACATCTCGCACGTCGCCATCTACTGGGGCAACGGGAAGATGCTGCACGCCCCGCACACCGGCGACGTCGTGAGAATCGCCGACGTCTACACCAAGAACCTCGCCGGGGTCGTCAGGGTCAGCCCGCAGATCTCCGCCCGCGTCCGCTGACCCGGGCCCCGGGGGCGGGCCGGTCAGATCGGCAGCCCGGCCTCCAGGTAACCGAGGGCCTCGTCGAGCAGCGCGGGCAGGGGTGTCCGGCCGTCCCGTTCCACCCAGGTGAGAATCGCCGGGAGCATGACTCCCATGACCGCGCCGACGAGCGTCCGTACGGCGGGGCTGTGGGGGTCGCGGCCCGCCCGCTCGGCCACCGCGCCCGCGAGCATGTCGATGGTGGCGAACAGCCCTTCGACCGTGCGGGCGCGCAGGGCGGGAACGGAGGCGGACAGCTTGGTCCGGGCGAGCACCTGGTCGAGCTCCTCGGCCCCCATCGACTCGAACGCGGTGCGGAACGCGGCGCGCAGGGCGGTCAGCGGGGGCAGGCCGGCCGGTTGTGCCTTGATCGCCTCCATCAGGATCGGGTCGTAGTCGTCCTGGGTGACCACGTCCTCCTTCGTGGGGAAGTAGCGGAAGAACGTGCTGGGGGAGACCTCCGCCGCCTCCGCGATCTGCTCGACCGTCGTCGCGTCGTACCCCTGCTCGGCGAACAGCCGCAGGGCCTGCTCCTGGATGGTCCTGCGGGTCTTCGCCTTCTTGCGCTCGCGCAGGCTCGTGACAGCGCGGTCGGAGAGGGACGAGGTCCGGTCAGCGCGCTGGGGTGAGCTCATGCCCCGATTCTGCCGTCTTTCCGCCGCCCGGCCGTACTCCCCGGTAGGAAGACGGCCGGGCCCCCGTCCGGCAGATATGGCTACTTTCACGCAGCGATGTAATGTTGATTACATGAATGCAGACGAACAGCTGAGCGCCTGGTTCGCGGGCCGGTTGCCCGAGGACTGGTTCACCGGAGCCCCCAAGGTCGTCGTCGACCGTGAGGAGATCAGCGTGCTCGGCGCGCTCCCGCCGCTGTCGGTGGCCGAGGGGCTGCCCGACCTGGAACGCGCGGCGGCGGTCCAGGGGTACGTCGAGCGGTTCCGCGAGGAGACCCGCGAGCGCAGGATCGACATCGCGAGGGAGGCCGAGCACCGCTTCCGTCGCAAGGTCTCCTGGGGCGTCGTCGTGGGCGGCGAGACGGTGATGTTCACCACTCTCAGCGTCCCGGTCATGACCCGGCTGCGGCAGCCCGAACGGCAGGTCCTCGACACACTGGTCGCCGCGGGTGTCGCGCGCAGCCGCAGCGACGCGCTGGCCTGGTGCGTCCGGCTCGTCGGCAAGCACACCGACAGTTGGCTCGCTGACCTGCGCGATGCCCTCCAGCACGTGGACCGGATCAGGGCGGAAGGGCCCGGCGGATTGGACTGAACCAATTCGCGGAGAGGTCTGGACCAATTGAATTGGCCTATACCAATGTGTAACGCCGGCGAGGCGGGTAAGGGGGAGAAGGACGTTTTTTCCAACAGGGCCAGTGTGGGTAAGGTCCCACCACATCACGGCCACTGCCTGCGGTGACGCGGTCAGAGGTGGTGAAGCCGAGAATGGCGCCGATTTAACGGAGTGGAAACGCGGTGGTCTACTCCAATTGGATCCGGAGGCCATTCATCGCTCATGATGCTCTGGCCCTGAGAGATTAAGGAGCCGCCCCCGTGTCCATTTCAGTAGAGGTACCGACGCCCACCACGCACAGCGATCTGGCGGCCTGGGTGAGCCAGATCGCGGAGCTGACCCAGCCGGACCGGATCGAATGGTGCGACGGCTCCGAGGCCGAGTGGACGCGCCTGACCAACCTGCTGGTGGAGCAGGGCACCCTCAAGCGGCTGGTCAAGCGTCCCAACAGCTTCTACGCCGCCTCGGACCCGAGCGACGTCGCCCGGGTGGAGGACCGGACGTTCATCTGCTCCGAGCGCGAACAGGACGCCGGCCCCACCAACAACTGGATCGCGCCCGACGAGATGCGCCGGACGTTCGCCACGCTGTTCAAGGGCTGCATGCGGGGCCGGACCATGTACGTGGTGCCGTTCTGCATGGGTCCCCTGGGCGGGAACATCTCGCAGCTCGGGGTCGAGATCACCGACTCGCCGTACGTCGTCGTGTCGATGCGGATCATGACCCGCATGGGCGAGGAGGCGCTGCGCCTCATCGAGAAGCGCGGAGCGGCGCGAAAGGCCCGAGAGAGCGAGGCACGAGCCGGCGAGGGCCGCGGCAAGCGCGATCATGAGCACGGCGACTTCGTGAAGGCCGTCCACTCGGTGGGCGCCCCGCTCGAGCCCGGCCAGGCCGACGTGCCGTGGCCCTGCAGCCAGACCAAGTACATCAGCCACTTCCCTGAGACCCGGGAGATCTGGTCGTACGGCTCGGGCTACGGCGGCAACGCGCTGCTGGGCAAGAAGTGCTACGCGCTGCGCATCGCCAGCGTGATGGCCCGCGACGAGGGCTGGCTGGCCGAGCACATGCTGATCCTCAAGCTCACGCCGCCGCAGGGCGAGGCGCGGTACGTCGCGGCGGCCTTCCCGTCGGCGTGTGGCAAGACGAACCTCGCCATGCTCCAGCCCACGATCCCGGGCTGGAAGGTCGAGACCATCGGCGACGACATCGCCTGGATGCGCTTCGGCCCCGACGGCAGGCTCTACGCGATCAACCCGGAGGCGGGCTTCTTCGGTGTCGCCCCCGGCACGGGCGCCTCGACGAACGGCAACGCGATCGAGACGCTGTGGGGCAACAGCATCTTCACGAACGTCGCACTGACCGACGACGGCGACGTCTGGTGGGAGGGCCTCACCGACGAGCCGCCCGCGCACCTGACCGACTGGAAGGGCCGCGACTGGACGCCGGACTCCCCGGAGCCCGCCGCCCACCCGAACGCCCGGTTCACCACTCCGGCCGAGCAGTGCCCGACGATCGCCCCCGAATGGCAGGACCCGGCCGGGGTGCCGATCTCCGCCATCCTGTTCGGCGGCCGCAGGGCGACCGCCGTGCCGCTGGTGACCGAGTCGCTGAGCTGGCAGCACGGCGTCTTCCTGGGCGCCAACGTGGCCTCGGAGAAGACGGCTGCCGCCGAGGGCAAGGTCGGCGAGCTGCGCCGCGACCCGTTCGCGATGCTGCCGTTCTGCGGCTACAACATGGGCGACTACTTCGCGCACTGGCTCGAGGTCGGCACGATGACCGACCCGGAGAAGCTGCCGAAGATCTACTACGTGAACTGGTTCCGCAAGGACGCGAACGGCCGCTTCCTGTGGCCGGGCTTCGGCGAGAACAGCCGGGTGCTCAAGTGGATCGTCGACCGGCTGAACGGCGTGGCCGACGCCGTGCCCACGCCGATCGGCAACCTGCCGGCCTCGCTCGACACCGAGGGCCTCGACATCGCGCCCGAGGACATGGAGCTTCTGCTCAGCGTCGACCCCGAGGTGTGGCGCGAGGAGGCCGCGCTCATCCCGTCCCACTTCGAGACCTTCGGCGAGCACATGCCGAAGGAGCTGTGGGACGAATACCACGCCCTGGTCGAGCGGCTCGGCTGAGTTCTCGCCCACGGCCCGCGCGCCGTCGCCCCGGCACGGAACTCTCCCCGTGGGAGGTTCGTCTACCGGATAGACGGGGCGCGGGCCGTCCGGCCCGGTTCGGGGTCCCCCTCTTCTCCCCCGGAGGAGGGCGCACGTGGAACTGGTGCTCGTCGTCGCCGCGGCGATACTCGCGGCACTCATCGTCACGACCGCTCTCGCCGTCGGCCGGGAGCGGCGCGAAGCCAGGTCCGGGCCCGCGGTGCCCGGATCCCGCCTCGACGCCTACGAACTGGCCTATCTCGCGGGCGGGCCGACCCGGGTGGTCAACACGGCGCTCGCCTCGCTGTCCGTCGGTGAGCGGGTGCGGGTCGCGCGCGGCGGCAGGGTCACCGCCGTCGCCGGCGCCCCTGCCACCTCCGCCGATCCTGTCGAGCAGGCCGTCCTCGACCTGGCCACGCGGGCCGGCGGGGCGAGCGCGGCCGAGGTCAGGCGCCGCGCGGGCGGCGGTTCCGCGATGGCGGAGCTGAAGGAACGGCTGCTCGCGCAGGGCTACCTGCTGCCCGAGGGCTCTTCGGAGGTCGCGCGGCGCCTCAACGCACGCCTGCGCGCTCTCGCGGTGCTCGCCCTCGCCGCCGCGGCCGTCACGCTCGTGCTGATCCTCTTCGTCGGGACCGTCGCCGCCACCGCGGAGAACTGGGCCGCGGTCGCGATCGCCGGGGTCTTCGGCGGATGCGCGCTGATCGCCTCCCTCGCGTACGCCGCGTCCCTGCGGAATCCGCTGAGCCCCGCGGGTGAGGAGACGCTGCGGCAGGCGCGCGAAAGGCATCCCAGGGGTGTCCCCGCGCGCGGCACCGCCGGTGCGCTCGGCGTGGGCGGCGCGGCGGGTCTCGCCCTGGTGACGCCCATCGCCCTGTACGGCCTGGGCGAGCTCGGCGACCCGCACCTCGCGGCCCAGATCGCGGCCGACGAGGCCCTGATGCGCCGTTCCGCCGACGGCGGGCCCGCGGGCGGTAACGGTGGCGGGTTCGCGTGCGCGACGAGCGGCTGCGGCTCCGGTGGCTCGCACGCCTGCGGCGGGGGCGGCGGCTGCGGCGGTGGCGGTGGGTGCGGTGGCGGGTGCGGCGGTGGCTGAGCGCCGGTTCGGAAGGTGGCTGCCGTCCGGCAGGCGTGCCGGGGGCCACAAGAGGCACACCGCCGGCACGGGCCAGGGTGCCGGTCGAAGTGCCGGTCAGGGTGCCGATCGCCGTGCGGGCCAGGGTGCCGGTCTCGGTGTCGGCATCGGCTGGCGGCCGGAGATCGATCTCACGGTGGAGCGGCTGCCCGGAGTCGGGTTCGTCGAAGTGATCGCCGAGAACGTCGATCCCGCCCGGATTCCGGAGTCCCTGACCGTGCTGCGCGTCGCCGGGGTGCCCGTCGTGCCCCACGGCGTGGGCCTGGGCGTCGGCGGGGCGCACCGCCCCGACCCGGCCCGGCTGGCGCGCCTCGCGGCGTGTGCGCAGGCGCTGGACGCGCCTCTCGTGAGCGAGCACGTGGCATTCGTGCGGGCCGGGGGCGTGGAGGCCGGTCACCTGCTGCCGGTCCCGCGCACCCGGGAGGCCCTGTCGGTGATCGTGGAGAACGTGCGGGAGGCCCAGGACGCGCTTCCCGTGCCGCTCGCGCTCGAGAACGTGGCGGCCCTGTTCGGCTGGCCGGACGACGAACTGACCGAGGCGCAGTTCCTCGGCGAACTGGTCGAGCGTACGGGCGTGCGGCTGCTGGTCGACGTGGCCAACCTCCACACCAACCAGGTCAACCTCGGTCTGGACGCGCGGCGGGCGCTCGACGCGCTGCCGCTGGAGGCCGTCGCGTACGTGCACGTGGCGGGCGGGCACGCCCACGACGGCCTCTGGCACGACACGCACACCGCCTCCCCTCCCGCCGAGGTGCTCGACCTGCTGACCGAGCTGTGCGGCCGGGTGACGCCGCCCGGCGTGCTGCTGGAGTGGGACGACGCCTATCCCGGCGACGGCGTCCTGGCGGGCGAGCTGGGCCGGATCCGGGAGGCGATGTCCCGTGCCTGAGCCGGCGGCCGCCCGGGACGCGCGGGCCGCGCTGGCCGCCGCCCAGGCGGAGCTGGTGGCGGCCCTGGTCGCGGGCGGACCCGTGCCGGACGGCTTCGATCCCGGCAGGCTGGCCGTCCAGGCCCGCGGGCTGCTGGCCAAGAGGCGCGGCTCGGTCGCCCGCGCCGCTCCCGACCTCGCCGAGGCCCTCGGCGCCGACTTCGCCGGTCTGTTCGCCGCGTACGCCGCCGGGCACGTGAAGCCCGAGGGCGGGTCGAGGGCGGACGCGCGGGACTTCGCCGCCTGGCTGCGGGCACGCGGACGCCTCCGAGGGCGCGACCCGGGTTACTCCGGCCGTGCCCAGGAAAGCCTCTGAGGAGAGGGCAGGGCATGCCGGTTCGCCCGCGATAATTGGTGATCGAGCCCCACCGGTCGCGAGGAAGAGGGTTACATGAGCGTGCGCGATCTCGTGTACAAGCTGTACGAGCGCAGGCTCGAACGGAAGCTGTCCTCCGACCAGATCCCCCGCCATGTCGGCGTCATCGTGGACGGCAACCGCCGGTGGGCGCGGGCGATGGGGCTGCGGGACGTCAGCCGGGGCCACCAGAAGGGCGCCGACAAGATCTCCGAGCTGGTGGCGTGGTGCCGCGAGGCCGGCGTCGAGTACGTGACGCTGTGGCTGCTCTCCACCGACAACCTCGCCAGGGACAAGGCCGAGCTGGAGCCGCTGCTCCAGGTGATCGAGAACCTCGTGCAGGATCTCGTGGACCAGGGATGGCACCTCAACCCCATGGGCTCGCTCGACCTTCTGCCCGATCACACGGCTCGTGTCCTCAAACACGCAAAAGAAACCACATCGCATCGTCCAGGCCTGATTGTGAACGTTGCCGTTGGGTATGGAGGAAGGCGTGAGATCGCTGATGCGGTGCGCTCCCTCCTCCAGGAGCATGCCAGCAAGGGCGCGAGCATCGAGGACCTCGTCGAGGTCCTCGACGTCGAGCACATCGCGGAGCATCTCTACACGCGCGGCCTGCCCGACCCGGATCTCGTCATCCGGACCTCGGGAGAGCAGCGACTCTCCGGATTCCTGCTCTGGCAGAGCGCCCACTCCGAGTTCTACTTCTGCGAGGCCTACTGGCCCGACTTCCGCAGAGTCGACTTTTTGCGGGCGCTCCGCTCGTACGCCGCACGGCACCGTCGGTACGGCTCCTGAGACGGTACGTGACCGCCATCTTCCAACCAGCACAAACCTATTGGGCTGGGGAGATTCGTTACGTACCGTGGTAGCTGAGCGGTCGTCGAGGAGATCGGCGGCCATCACCTCGGGAGAGGGCCCGTCCTTGCGCGACCACCATGCGAGGAGGGCCGGAGCCCCGGTCTGCCCTCGCAGGTCACGGGCCCGGTCCGTTCACCACCAGTCAAGGCAGGGCGCCCACCTCAGGCGCCCGGGGGAGAACGCGTGGCAGTGTCCTCGAGCAACCCGTCCACATCCCGCACCTACGTTCTGGACACGTCCGTCCTGCTCGCCGACCCGGCGGCGATGAGCCGCTTCGCCGAGCACGAGGTCGTCGTCCCGATCGTCGTCATCACGGAACTGGAGGCCAAGCGCCACCACCCCGAGCTGGGCTACTTCGCCAGGGAGGCGCTGCGCTTCCTCGATGACCTCAGAGTGCGGTACGGACGGCTGGATGAGCCCATGCCGATCGGCGAGGGGACCATCCGGGTCGAGCTGAACCATAGTGATCCATCCTGTCTCCCCGCGGGTTTCCGCCTGGGGGACAACGACACCCGCATCCTCACCGTCGCCCAGAACCTGGCGGTGGAGGGCAAGGACGTGGTGCTGGTGTCGAAGGACCTGCCGATGCGGGTCAAGGCCGCGTCCATCGGCCTCAGCGCGGAGGAGTACCGCGCCGGCATGGTGGTCGAGTCCGGCTGGACCGGTATGGCGGAGCTCCAGGTCACCACGGAGGAGATGGACGCCCTCTTCGAGGCCGGCACCGCCGACATCGACGAGGCGCGCGACCTGCCGTGCCACACCGGCCTGCGGCTGCTGTCGAGCCGCGGCTCCGCGCTCGGCCGCGTCCTGCCGGACAAGTCGGTACGGCTGGTCCGGGGCGACCGGGAGGTCTTCGGCCTGCACGGCCGGTCCGCCGAGCAGCGCATCGCGCTCGACCTGCTGATGGACCCCGACGTCGGCATCGTGTCGATGGGCGGCCGGGCGGGCACCGGCAAGTCCGCGCTGGCGCTGTGCGCGGGCCTGGAGGCGGTGCTGGAGCGCCGCCAGCACCGCAAGATCATCGTGTTCCGGCCCCTGTACGCCGTGGGCGGCCAGGAGCTGGGCTATCTGCCCGGCACGGAGAACGACAAGATGGGCCCGTGGGCCCAGGCGGTCTACGACACGCTGGGCGCGGTGACGTCCCCCGAGGTCATCGAGGAGGTCATCGACCGCGGCATGCTGGAGGTCCTCCCGCTGACCCACATCCGCGGCCGTTCCCTCCACGACGCGTTCGTGATCGTGGACGAGGCGCAGTCGCTGGAGCGCGGCGTGCTGCTGACCGTCCTGTCCCGCATCGGGGCCAACTCGCGGGTCGTGCTCACCCACGACATCGCCCAGCGCGACAACCTGCGGGTGGGCCGGCACGACGGCGTCGTCGCGGTGGTGGAGAAGCTCAAGGGTCACCCGCTGTTCGCCCACATCACGCTGACCAGGTCCGAGCGGTCGCCGATCGCCGCTCTGGTGACCGAGATGCTGGAGGACATCACGCTGTAAGGCTCCCTCACGGAGGGAGATGGCCGTCCTTGGGGGCCAGATCCCAGAACTCCTGGCAGGTGTGGGTCTTGAGAGGCCCGTTCCTGTCAGGAGTCGCGTGAGCGATCTCCACGGCCCAGATCTCCGGGCGCAGCCGCGCCGTGCAGGTGATCTGGGCCATGGCGGTCCTGGTGATCTTCAACCCGGCCACGAACAGCCGCACCCGCAGGCTGAGGGTGTTGTCGGGGTCGTTGCGGCTGCCCGCGTCCGGGGCGTACCTGACGAGCTGCACCTGGGTCAGCGTGAGCCCGGTCAGCGCCGTGGACAGCCGGTTCGACGACCGTCCACTGGCCTTGAAGAGGGCGTCGAGCACGTCGTTGACGTGCGGCGACCGGGCCGCGACCCGCGTCGGCTGCAGGTGGCCGTTCCGCAGCAGGTAGACCGTGACGAGGGTGGGGGTGCCGCTGATCACCGGCGCGGGGCCGGCGTCGGTCACCCCGGTCGGCGCGACCCCGCAGGCCGCCGCAGGCGCCATGAGGAGCCCCGCGAGCAGGGCCGCCAGCGCCGTTCTGAGCCTCGGCGCGTTCACGGCTTGGGAATCCGCAGCAGGAAGAGGGTGCCCGGCTCGCACCGCTCGGCCGTGATCGAGCCGCCGTGCAGCTCCGCGTTGGCCTTGGCGATGGCCAGGCCGAGGCCGCTGCCCGCGCTCCTGGCCCGGTCGGTGCCCGCCTTGTAGAAGCGGTCGAAGACGTGGGGGAGCGCCTGTTCGGGGATGCCGCTCCCGTGGTCGCGCACGGTCACCTCCAGCCACCCGTGGGCCTCGCCGCCGACCGCGACCCGCGCGCTGACCACCACGGGCGGCGCGCCGTGGTTCAGCGCGTTGCCGACGAGGTTGGCCACCATCACGTCGAACCTCCGGGCGTCCAGGGAGAACGTGAGCCCGACGGGCACGGTGAGCTTCACCCGGTCGGCCCAGCCCCGCACCTCCAGGCAGTCGGCCAGCGTGTCGCCCACGTCGACGGTCTCCCGGCGGAGCGTGGCGGCGCCCGCGTCGAACCTGCTGATCTCGATGAGGTGCTCGACCAGCACCCGGAGCCTGTCGATCTCGCGGACGACGATCCGGACGGCCTCCCCGGCGTCGTCCGGCAGGTCCTCGGCGTCCTCCGACAGCATGTCCGTCACCGCGGTCATCGCGGTCAGCGGCGTGCGCAGCTCGTGGGAGACGTCCGCGACGAACCGCCGCGACGTCGACTCCAGCGTCCGCAGCTCGGAGACCGTGTCCTCCAGCGCCGCCGCCGTCTCGTTGAACGTCGCGGTCAGCTCGGCCAGCTCGTCCCTGCCCCGTACGGGGAGGCGGACGTACAGTTCTCCGGCGCCGAGCGCGCGGGCGGCCGCGCCCAGCCGGCGTACGGGCAGCAGTACCCGCCGAGCCGACAGCAGGGCCAGGGTCAGCGCCAGGACGAGCGTGATGCCTCCGGCCTGCGCGAGTGCGGTCCTGAGGCGGGTCAGCACCGCCTCCTCCTCCGACAGAGGCACGAAGACGTAGGCCGTCAGGCCCGTCGGGCGCAGCACGCCGTCGCGGTTGGCCCGCTGGATCTGCGTGGCGACGATCAGCCAGGCCTGGTCCCTGAACAGCACTATCTGGTGGACCAGCCGCCGCGCCGCCTGCCAGCGGAGCTGGTCGGGCACGTCGGTCATGGTGAACAGGGCCCCGGTGTTGGCGCGCCGATGGCCTCCGTAGGTCACGATGACGGTCCGCTCGGGGGCCTCCAGCGCCCGCACCACCCCGTCGAGGTCCTCGTCGGTGACGGTGGCGTCGCTCGGCCAGACCACCTCGCTCGCGCCGATCGGCAGCGTGATCCTGGAGAGCGTCTCGCGCACGTCGGCGACCGCGCCCCGCTCCGCGCGCTCCAGGAGTCCCCGGCGGACGATCTGATATCCCAGGCCCGCGACCATGGCGGACGCCGTGATCGCCACCAGCAGGAAGGTGATCACCAGCCGGGCCCGCAGCCCGGTGGGCACCCAGGTCATGTCGGGATCATGGCGGGCTGAAGCGGTACCCGAAGCCGCGCACGGTGTGGATGTAGACGGGGTCGGCGGGCACCGGCTCGATCTTGGCGCGGATGCGCTGCACGCACGCGTCGACCAGCCGGGAGTCCGCCACGTGCGTGTGGTCCCAGACGGCGCGCAGGAGGTAGCGGCGGTTGAGGACCTGGCCGGGGTGGCGGACCAGTTCGAGCAGCAGGCGCAGTTCGGTGGGGGTGAGGTGGATCTCCTTGCCCGCGAGGCTCACCTTGAGGGCGCCGCGGTCGATCACGAGGTCGCCGAAGGTGAGGCGGTCGGGCGAGGCCGACTCCAGGCGGCGCAGCACGGCGCGGATGCGGGCGTCCAGCACCCGCGGCTCGACGGGCTTGACCACGTAGTCGTCCGCGCCGGCCTCCAGCCCCACCACCACGTCGAGGTCGTCGCCCCTGGCGGTGAGCAGGATGACGGGCAGCGGGTCGAGCCTGCGGATGCGGCGGCACACCTCGACCCCGTCGATGCCGGGCAGCATGACGTCGAGGATCGCGATCTCGGGACGCCGGGAGCGTACGTGTTCGAGGGCCTCCTCGCCCGTGGCGTACGCGGTCACCGAGTGGCCCTGCCGGGTGAGCGCGAGCTCGAGTCCGGCCCGGACCGAGGGGTCGTCTTCGACCAGGAGGATGCCTGCCACTCGGTCATTATGGTGCGGACCGCACCAATTCCCTATTTGTCATGGTCCTGTGAACTGGTTCGCACCTGATCGTCAAGAAGCGGGGGCACGCTGGTGGCGGGAGGCCGTGCCGCACGACGCCGCGTGAAGTGTGACCAAAATCACATGTCACAGGAAAGTCCATGTGATCGGGCGTCGGGTCAAGGCGTCACCAAACAGGTGCCACGAATCGGTTGCGGACCACCCCCCAACACAGGGCAAGCTCATAAGCCGTGAGCTCTGGTCAGCAGTTGAAGGATCGCCCCCGCGCCTCCCGATCGCGGCGGGGAGGAGGCGACGGTTCCGGCCCCGGCCGGCTGACCATCAAGCGCGTCGCCATCCTCGGAGTCACCGTGGCCGCGCTCGCGGGCGGGACGACCTACGTGGTCCGCACCTCGGTCGAGAACAACAGCGCGCCCAAGAAGGTGCTGGAGCCGGACAGCTTCCTCGCCCTCGACCCGAACGCGCCCGACCCCGAGGCCGACATCCTCAAGGAGAACGCGGTCCAGGCGCTGCGCAAGGAAAGACTCGAGCGCACCCGCGACCGGAAGGGCGGCCTCGACCCCGTCGACATCGTCGAGAAGGCCCCCGGCGGCGGCGGTTTCAACCCGGCGAACTTCCCGCCCGGCTCCACGCCCGACCCGGGCAGCAACAAGGCCGTCGGCAAGGAGATGGCCGCGGCCCGCGGCTGGGACGGCGCCGAGTGGGGCTGCCTGGAGCGCCTGTGGGACAAGGAGAGCCACTGGAATGAGCGGGCCATGAACCGCTACAGCGGCGCCTACGGGATTCCCCAGTCACTGCCCGGCAGCAAGATGGCGAGCGCGGGCTCCGACTGGCAGACCAACCCCGCCACGCAGATCAAGTGGGGCCTCGGCTACATCGCCGGCCGCTACAAGACGCCCTGCGGCGCCTGGGCGCACTCCCAGTCCACCGGCTGGTACTAGCCGCTGCCGGTCGCGGCGCCTGATCCGCGAAACTCTGGTCAGGGTTGTTCGACCTTTCGGCAAGCCCACGCGTCCGGCGGGGGGTGGCACTGCACCCTTGGCCTCATGGGTGTGAAGGTCAGCGTGGTTATGCCCGTGTCCAACCCCGGGCTGTCGAACGACGCCTTCGGCGCGTGTGTGCGTTCGGTGCTGGAGCAGTCGCTGCCGCCGGAAGAGTACGAGGTCATCTTCGCGGACGACGGGTCGACGGACGGGACCCGCAGGCGGCTCGACGCGATCGCCGGGCAGCGCGACAACGTGCGGGTCCTGCACCTCGACCACAGCGGCTCGCCGGCGCGCGGCCGTAACGTCGGCCTGTCGGTGGCGCGCGGCGAGTACGTCTACCTGCTCGGGCAGTACGACAGGCTGGAGCCGCGGGCCCTGGAGCTGATGTACGACAGGGCGGTGGAGACCGACGCCGACGTGCTGATCGGCAGGCTCGCCGGCCAGGGACCGCCGGCGGCCGCCTTCGCCCGCGACCGGGACCGGGCCGACGTCCTGCGCGACCACCTGCTCACGCTGCCGACGGCGCACAAGTTGTTCAGCCGCGACTTCCTGGAGACCTGCCAGCTCCGCTTCGCCGACCGGCCGCTGTCCGAGCAGGCCTTCGTGACCAGGGCGTACCTCGCCGCGAAGGTGATCGCCGTGCTGGCCGGCGAGATCTGCTGCCACATCTCCCCGCACGAGGAGGAGGGGCCGGACGGCGAGGCGCTCTTCGACGGCCTCAACGCCGTCTTCGACGTGGTGGACGCCTACACCGAGCCGGACTCGCAGCGTGAGCGCATTCACGCCCACTGGTATCGGACGCTCGGGCTGCGCCGGCTGGCGGGCGCGCGCTTCCTCGCGGCCGAGCCGGACGAGCGGATGGTCCTGTTCTCCTTCCTGCGCCGCTTCACCCTCGACCGCTTCCCCGCCACGCTCGACGTCCACCTGCCCGCGCACCTGCGCGCCCGTACGGCGCTGCTGCGCCAGGACCGTCTCGACGCGCTGGTCGCCCTCGCCGAGGCCTCCCGGGGCACCAGGCTCAGCGCCGAGCTGCGGGAGCTGCGCTGGGACCAGGGCGTGCTGCTGCTCGACCTGAGCGTGGAGGTCCTGCGGGCCGGGGGCGCCCCCGTGTGGCTGCGGCAGCGGGACGACCGGCTGCTGTGGGCCCCGCCCCCCGCGGTCGAGGGCCTGCTCGACGGCCTGCTCGACGACGAGGGCGCCGACATGACCGACGCGGTGCGCAGGGCCCGCATCGAGGTCTGCGTGCGCCACGTGGAGACCGGGGTGGTCCACTCCCTGCCGGTCACCTGCTCGGTGGGCCGCGCCGCTCTGGGCGACCGGGCGCGGGGCGGCCAGGTGCGCGTCTGGGTCAACGGCCAGGCCCGCCTCGACGCCGGAGCCGCGGCCCTCGGACGGCCGCTGCCCGCGGGGTTGTGGGAGGTCCACGTGCGCATGCGGGGCGTGCAGGCCGGCCGCACCCGGGTGGCGCGCCCCGCCCTGCCGATGAGCTGCGCGGGCGCGCTCGCGGGGGAGCCCAGGCGCCTCGTGGTGCCCTGCTGGTCGGAGCGCGGCGAGCTGGGCGTGTGCGTGGAGCCGAAGTCGTTCCCCGAGTCGATCGCGCTGGTCTCGTCCCGGGCCACCGTGGCCCGGCAGGAGGGGCACGTCTTCGTCGTCGTGCCCGTGCCGTACGTGCCGCCGAGCGGCGGGCCGCCGGCCGAGCTGGTGCTGCGCGAGCAGGACGGGCGCGGGCGCAGCATGGTCGTGCCCGCGCTGGTGGAGCCGGGGATACCCGGCAGGGTGGCCGGGCAGCTCGTCGCCCGGGTGCCGGTGAGCCGGATCGGCGGGGACGACTGCCTCGGCCCGGGGTCGTGGCGGCCCGCGCTCCGGGTGGACCAGAAGGACGTGGATCTGCTGTTCGGGCTGGCGGTGCGCCGCGGCGGGCAGGTGTCCGTCCTGCCCGCCGGGGCTTCGCCGCAGGCCCCCTCACTGCTGCGGCGCATCGCCGTACGCGTCCTGCGCGACCGCCGATAGCGCCCGCCGATAGCCGCCCGCCGGCTATCCGCGCAGGTGCGCGAGCAGGGCCGCGCGGAACTCCTCGGGCCTGTCGAGCTGCGGCCCGTGGCCGGCGCCCTTGATGACCACCTCGCGGTACAGGCCGTAGCGGTCGAGGGCGGCCCGCGTCTGGGTCACCATGGGCTGGGCGGGCGTGCCGTCCCAGCCGGGCACCGCGCCGATCGCGCCCAGGTGGGCGAGGTCGAACATCGACGTGTCCGAGACGATCACGTCCTGGTCGCCCCTGATCCACAGGATGGGCGGCTTCGGGTCGATCTCGTGCAGGTCGTCGATCCGGAAGTTGGGCGGCGCGATCGTGTTGAGCACGCCGCGCTTGCCCGGGGCGACGTTCGGCCAGGCGTCCGAGGGCAGGGCGTCGCCCGGGTAGTGGTCGTCGCCGATCCGGGTGGACAGCATCGACTCGACGTACGCGTCCTCCTCCTCGCCCAGGTCCGTGCCGGGGGCGACGTACGTGGCGCGCAGCACGTTCCGGGGCGAGACGGGGGAGTCGGCCGACCGGTCGCCCGCTTGCAGGGCCGCCACGAAGTCGGGGTTGGCCGCGCCGCCGCCGGCGCCGACCCCGTCGGAGCCGGTGAGCACGCCGTCCGGGCCGACGGTGCCGCCGAAGCCGTACGGCGAGACGGGGTTGACCAGCGTCACGCTGCGGGCCGCCGCCGGCCGGTCGCGCAGGGCCTGCATGACCACCCCGCCGCCGAGGCTCCAGCCCACCAGGTGCGCCGGTCCGATCCGGTCGAGCAACGCCAGCACGTCGTCGGAGTAGTCGCGCACGCCCCGGCTCGCGTCCACCGGCTCGGGGTCGGAGTCGCCGAAGCCGCGCAGGTCGACGGCGTACGGACGGAAGCCCTCCGCCGCGACCGCGGTCATCGTCGAGCGCCAGAACGCGCTGGAGGAGACGTTGCCGTGCACGAACAGCACCGGGTCGCCCGACGAGCCGGGAATGGACAGGACGTTCAGGGTCAGCCGGGGCGTGGCGACACGCTCGGCGGATATGGCCAGGGTCATGGTGTTGCTCCCAGTGTGCAGGTGTTCTCGAGGTCGCCCGTGGCCGGGCGGGGCAGGGTGGCGCTCGGGGGCGGCGGCGTGCCCGTGCCGATCCACGCCTCCAGCGCGGTGAACGCGCTGCGGAAGCAGGGCAGCAGGGGCCGCAGGCGGTCGGGGAAGGCCGGGTAGAGGCTGTCGACGTGGGTGCCGTCCTCGACGCGGTAGTAGCGCAGCAGCCGGTCGCGGTGCCGGTCGGCGATCATCTTGGCGTATACGTCCGAATCCTCGTGGATCGGCAGCAGCGCGTCCAGGGTGCCGTGGACGACGATCAACGGACGCTTGATCTTCCCGGTGACGCTCACCCGCGCCATCGCCTGCTTCACGGCGGCGGGCCTGGAGGCGTAGTCGTAGTCCGTGTCGCAGGCGGGCGTGCCGGAGGCGCAGAACGGCGTGCCGGCCTCGGCGTCGCCGTCGTAGCCGGGGTCGAACTCCTCGCGGAAGACGCGCTGGGTGAAGTCCCAGTAGTACTGGTAGTGGAACGGCCACAGGAAGTCGGACTCGGGGGCGAAGCCCGCCGCCGCGACCCCGGCCGTGTCGCCCTTCGCGTACGCGCGCAGCGCGGGCGGCAGGAACGTCAGCAGGTTGGGCCCGTCGGCGGTGAAGAGCGTGCCCTCCCAGTCGACGCCGCCGTCGAACAGGTCGGGGCGGTTCTCGATCTGCCAGCGGACCAGGTAGCCGCCGTTCGACTGACCGGCCGCGATCGTCGTGCGGGCCGGCCTGCCGTACCGCTGCCGTACGACGGCCTTGGCGGCGACCGCCAGCTCGCTGACCCGGTGGTTCCACTCGGCCACCGCGTCGCCGGGCCGTACGCCGTCACGGTAGAACGTCACGCCGGTGTTGCCCTTGTCGGTCGCGGCGTACGCGTAGCCCTTGGCCAGCGCCCAGTCGGAGATCGTGAAGTCGTTGGCGTAGGTCTCCCGGTTGCCGGGGGACCCGGCGACGACCAGGCCGCCGTTCCACTGCTTGGGCAGCCGGATGACGAACTGCGCGTCGTGGTTCCAGCCGTGGTTGGTGTTCCCCTTGGAGGTGTCGGGGAAGTAGCCGTCGATCTGCATGCCGGGGACGCCGATGGGGTTGACGGCGCCCGCCGAGTTGAGCCCCGACCAGTCCGACTGGTCGGTGTGGCCGGAGGTCAGGGTGCCCTTGGTGGTGAGGTCGTCGAGGCAGGCCGTGACCTGCCTCTCCGCGCCGGGGACCCTTATCTGCGGGCAGGCGGCGGCCTCGGACGGAAGTGCGACGGCCAGGGGGAGTGCCAGCGCGAGGACGGCGAGAGCCTTCATCAGGCCTCCTTCACGATCGCGGCGGCCTGGGCGGCGCCGGAGGTGGGTTCGATGGCGGACAGGTCGCGGTCGCGGGTCTCCCTGGAGGCGAGCACCGCGATCATCGTGAGGATCGCCGCCGCCAGCACGTAGACGGAGATCGGCACGCTCGACCCGTACGCGTCGAGCAGGGCGACCGCGATCAGCGGGGCGACGCCGCCGGCCGCGATCGAGGCGAGCTGGTAGCCGATCGACACCCCGGAGTAGCGCATCCGGGTGGCGAACAGCTCGGAGAAGAACGCCGCCTGCGGGCCGTACATCGCGCCGTGCAGCACCAGGCCGACGGTCACCGCCACGGTGACCAGGGCGAAGTTCCTGGTGTCGATCAGCGGGAAGAACGCGAAGGCCCACAGCCCGATGGCGGCGGCGCCGAGGAGGTAGACCGGCCGCCGGCCGATCCGGTCGGACAGCGCGCCCCACAGCGGGATCGTGACGAAGTGGATCGCCGAGCCGATCAGCACGGCGTTCAGCACGGTGCCCTTGGGCAGGCCCGCCGTGGTGGTGCCGTACACGAGGACGAACGCGGTGATCACGTAGTAGGACACGTTCTCGGCCATCCGGGCGCCCATCGCCACCAGCACGTCGCGCCAGTGGTGGCGCAGCACGCCGAGGATGGGGGCCTTCGGCGCGGGCTCCCGCCGGGCCAGCGCCTGCTGGAACACCGGCGACTCGGCGACCGTGAGCCTGATCCACAGGCCGATCAGCACGAGCACGCCGGACAGCAGGAACGCGATCCGCCAGCCCCAGGCGAGGAAGGCCTCCTCGGACTGCACCGCGGCCAGCAGCGCCAGCACGCCGGTGGCGATCAGGTTGCCACCGGGAGCGCCGGCCTGCGGCCAGGACGCCCAGAAGCCCCGGTTGCGAGGGTGGCCGTGCTCGGAGACCAGCAGCACCGCCCCGCCCCACTCGCCGCCGAGGGCGAAGCCCTGCACCAGGCGGAGGAGGGTCAGCAGCAGCGGCGCGCCGGCGCCGAGTGCGGCGTACGTCGGCAGGCAGCCGATCAGGAACGTCGACCCGCCCATCAGCAGCAGGCTGATGACGAGCAGCCGCTTGCGGCCGAGCCGGTCGCCGTAGTGACCGAAGACCAGCCCGCCGAGCGGGCGGGCGACGAACCCGACGGCGTAGGTGAGGAACGCCAGCAGGGTGCCGGTCAGCTCGTCCTCGGTGGGGAAGAACAGCTTGTTGAAAACCAGGGCGGCGGCCGAGCCGTAAAGGAAGAAGTCGTACCACTCGATGGTGGTGCCGATCAGGCTGGCCCCGACGACCTTTCCGATCCGGGCAGGTGGGGTGTTTGCCATGGGAACTCCTCCGATGGGGGGTTCCGCACACGGTATGCAGTGACCGAGGTCACTCCTATGGGGTGCCGCCACACACCTCAGGCATCCGGCATGTGGGTGCGCAGCCGGTGCAGCCGCAGGGCGAGCTGGATCTCCAGGGCGCGCTCGGGCTCCTGCCAGTCCGCGCCGAGCAGCTGCCCCACCCGGTCGAGCCGCTGGGTCACCGTGTTGACGTGGATGTGCAGGGCCTCGGCCGTACGCGACAGCGAGCCGCCCGTGCCGAAATAGGAGTTCAGCGTCTTGACCAGGGCGGTTCCCCGGCGCGCGTCGTAGTCGAGCACCGGCCCGAGCGCGCCGGACAGGAAGCCGGACACCTCGCGCCGCTCGCCCACCAGCAGGCCGACGAAGCCCAGCTCGTCCGCGCTCGCGCCGTCGCCCGTACGGCCCAGCGCGACCAGCGCCCCGGCGCAGCGCCGGGCCTCGGCGTAGGCGGCGGCGACCGCCGTCACCGGCCCGCGGGCCGGCGCGGCCCCCGCCGTCGCCGGGCGGCCGAGCGAGGCGCTCAGCTCGGCGGCGACGCGCCGGGCCAGCGCGCCCGGCCGGTCGCCGGGCAGCAGCAGCACGACCTCGTCGCCCCGCGCGGTGGCCAGGCCGTGCGCCAGCGTCGCCTGCGACGACGCCCAGAAGGCGGCGCGTTCCCGCTGCCCGTCGTGCCGCGCCACGACCAGCACGTGCGGCGCGCCGAGGTCGACGCCGAGCCGCCGTGCCCGGTCGTCCAGCCCGCGCAGCTCCGGACGGGAGACCAGGTCGTCGAGCAGTTCGCCGCGCACCCGCCCCTCCGCCTCGGCCACGCTGCGGCGGAACAGCAGCAGCAGCGCGGTGACGATCGCGGCGCGCTCCAGGATCCGCTGGTCGGTGTCGGACACCGGATGGTCGGTCCGCAGGACCAGCGTGCACAGCGGCGCCGCGCCGACGTCCACCGAGGCGACGTACGCGTCGCCCCGCTTGACCGTGCGGCCGAGGGCCCGCGACGACTGGGCGGCGTCGAACACGCCCGTGTCGAGGTCGCCGGACTCGCCCACCAGGGGGCGGCCCTCCTCGTCCAGCACGGTCAGGCGGCCGCCCAGCACCCCGGTGACGACCGCGGCGACGTCCTCGACCCCGCCGCCGCGCAGCACGAGCCCGGTCATCCGGTCGTGCGCGTCCGCGGCCCGCTCGATCGACTCGCTGTGCGCCCTGATCAGCGTGTTCGCCTCGCTCAGCTCGGCCAGCGCGGCCCGGGTCTCCTGCAGCAGCCGGGCGGTGTCGATGGCGACCGCCGCGTGCGCCGCCAGCGAGCACAGCAGCGCCACCTCCTCCTGCGCGAACGGCCTGGCGCTGCGGTTGGCCGCGAACAGCACGCCGATGACCTGCGTGCCGAGCCGCAGCGGCACCCCGAGGATCGCGACCAGGCCCTCCTCGTGGACGGCCACGTCGATCGTGTCGGTGTGCCGGAACCTCGGGTCGGCGAAGTAGTCCGCCGTGTTGTACGGCGTGCCGCTCTGCGCCACCAGCCCGCCCAGCCCGGCGCCCATCGGCAGCCGCAGCCGCCGGAAGCTGGCCGAGATCGACCCGTCGGTCACCCGCATGTAGGTGTCGCCGCGCTCGGGGTCGTTCAGCGTCATGTACGCGATGTCGGTGGCGAGCAGCTGCCTGGCCCGATGGACGATGGCCTCCAGCACCGCGTCGAGGTCGCGCAGCCCGGCGAGGTCGCTCGCGGTGTCGAACAGCGCCGACAGCTCCGCCTCGCGCTTGGCCCGCCGGCGCAGCGCCGCCCGCACCTGCAGCGCGGCGACCTTGGCCCGCTCCAGCTCCTCCAGCGTGGCGGAGTCGGCCCCGGCCGCCCTGGCCTGCAGGATCGGCCCCTCGAACTCGACCGCCGACGCCTCCCGCGCGAGCAGGTCGAGGTAGGCGTAGGCGCCGTCCGTCTTTCTCGGGGCCTTCGGGGTCAGCGCGCGCTCCATCCTCCGTCGATGGGGATCGAGACGCCGGTGACGAACGATCCCTGCGGCCCGCACAGGTAGGCGACCATTTCGGCCACCTCGTCGGGCTCGATGAGCCGCTTGATCGCCGCCGGGGCGAGCATGATCTGCTCCACCACCTCGTCCTCGCTGATCCCGTGGGTGCGCGCCTGGTCGGCGATCTGGTTCTCCACCAGCGGCGTGCGCACGTAGGCGGGGTTGACGCAGTTGGAGGTCACGCCGTGCGACGCCCCTTCGAGGGCGATCACCTTCGACAGGCCCTCCAGCGCGTGCTTGGCCGTCACGTAGGCCGACTTGTACGGCGAGGCGCGCAGGCCGTGCACCGAGGAGATGTTGACGATCCGGCCCCAGCCGCGCTCGTACATCCCGGGCAGCACGGCCCGCACGAGCAGGAACGGCGCCTCGACCATCACCCGCATGATCTTGCTGAAGATCTCGGGCGGGAACTCCTCGATCGGGGCGACGTGCTGGAACCCCGCGTTGTTCACCACGATGTCGGCGTGCAGGCGGGTGTCCGGCGAGGGCGGGAGCTGACCTCGCCAGGCGACCAGGAACTCCGGGTCGGACAGGTCGACGGCCACCGGCGTGCCGCCGATCTCGGCCGCCACCTTGCCCGCGGCCTCGGCGTTCATGTCGGCGACGACGACGTGTGCGCCCTCGGCGGCCAGGCGCCGGGCGCACGCCCGTCCGATGCCGCTCCCCGCGCCGGTGACGAGGGCCGTACGCCCTTCAAGGCTCATGACGCCTCACGATAGGAACCGCACCGCTGCCGGCACATGGGGGTGGGCGACATAGATGCCTGCCTTCCTATGTGGGGCGGGTCATGGACAGCACGTCCAGTGCCCGGTCGAGCTGCTCCTCGGTCAGCGTGCCGTTCGCCACGTGGCCGCGCTCGATGACGACCTCCCGGATCGTCTTGCGCTCCTTCAGCGCCTGCTTGGCGATCTCGGCCGCCTCCTCGTATCCCACGTACCGGTTCAGCGGGGTGACGATCGACGGTGACGACTCGGCGTACTCGCGCAGGCGGTCCAAGTTGGCCGTGATCCCGCTGACGCATTTGTCGGCGAGCAGCCGCGACACGCCGGCCAGCAGCCGGATCGACTCCAGCACATTGCGGGCCATCACCGGCAGCATCACGTTGAGCTCGAACGATCCCGAGGCGCCGCACATCGTGACCGCGGCGTCGTTGCCCACGACCTGCGCGGCCACCATCGTGACCGCCTCCGGGATCACGGGGTTGACCTTTCCCGGCATGATCGACGAGCCGGGCTGGAGGTCGGGGAGATTGATCTCGCCCAGCCCGGCGCGCGGGCCCGACCCCATCCACCGCAGGTCGTTGGCGATCTTGTTGAGGGAGACGGCGATCACCTTGAGCATGCCCGACAGCTCGACCAGCCCGTCACGCGCGCCCTGCGCCTCGAAGTGGTCCCTCGCCTCGGTGAACGGCAGGCCGGTCGTCCGGCTCAGCTCGGCGATCACGGCCTGCGCCCAGCCGGGACCCGGCACGTTCACTCCGGTGCCCACGGCCGTGCCGCCCAGCGGCAGCTCGGCCAGTCGCGGCAGCGCGGCCTGGAGTCGTTCGAGGCCCAGCTCGATCTGGGTGGAGTAGCCGCCGAACTCCTGGCCGAGCGTGACCGGCGTGGCGTCCATGAGGTGGGTGCGGCCCGACTTCACCACGTCGGCGAACTCGATGGACTTCTCCTCCAGCGCGGTCGCCAGGTGCTCCAGCGCGGGCGTCAGCTCGTGCACCACGGCGTACGTCGCCGCGACGTGGATCGAGGACGGGAAGACGTCGTTGGACGACTGCGCGGCGTTGACGTGGTCGTTGGGATGGACGGGTTGCCCGAGCCGCTCCTGCGCGAGCGTGGCGACGACCTCGTTGATGTTCATGTTGGACGAGGTGCCCGACCCGGTCTGGAACACGTCCACGGGGAACTGGTCGTCCCACCTGCCCTCGGCGACCTCGCTCGCGGCCTCCTGGATCGCCTGCGCCATGTCCTTGTCGAGCACGCCGTACTCGGCGTTGACCTTGGCACAGGCGGCCTTGATCCGGGCGAGCGCCGCGATGTGCGCGGGCTCAAGCCCCCGGCCGGACACCGGGAAGTTCTCCACCGCCCGCTGCGTCTGGGCCCGCCACTTGGCGCGGGCCGGCACCCGGACCTCGCCCATGGAGTCGTGCTCGATACGGAATTCGTCCATGCCTCAGTCCTTCGACCCGTCCCCAGTCGCATCGTTCCTGCCCGGATCCGTGCCGTCTGAACGGGCAGTCTTCAGCACCTCGCCCGTGACCTCCGCGGGCAGCTCCGCCCCCGTCACCTCCCGGAAGACCGCCGTGACTCCTTCCGGATCCGACTGGTACGCCTTCCGCAAGTCATCGATCAGGATTTCGGCCATTTTGCGGGGTCTTTCCGACAGGCGCCATGCCTCGGCCAGTGACCGGACTTCCGCCGTCCCGGGGCGGAACAGGAGGGTCGCCTCGACCAGGGAGTACTGCGCCGCTATCGGCCGTTCGGCGGCGAGGGCCAGCCCGTCGAGCCGCGGATCGGCGAGAAAGTGCATCGCGTCGAGTGTGTGGGGCCCCGGGAGGGGCCAGGCCAGGTCGTCATGCCCCTCGGGTTCGAAGCCGCCCACCCGCTGGTATTCGGTGTCGCCGATGTACCGGACCACAAGGTCGTCCCGATACCTCTCGACCTGGAAGTGCCGGAGCAGGCTCTCGAAGGACGCCATGCCGAGGCGGGCGAACCAGAGGGACGTCATGTGGGGCCAGGCGTCGAGGGGCTGCGTGTGGTCGGGGAACAGGTCTCCCGCGGTGATCCCGTCGGCGGTGAGGGAGGCGAGGATCACGAGGTTGGCGGTGTAGTAGGCGTACCGGGTGATGAACGTCGACTTCTTCGGGCGGTAGTCGGTGTAGCTCTGGCCGGTGCGGGTCTCGGCGCCGTGCAGCAGGCGGACGAGCAGGTCCACGGTGGGCTCGCGGTCGAGGGCGGGCAGCAGGTCGCGGAGGAACTCCACGATCGGCTGCCGCTCGGTCAGCACGGAGAACGACAGCAGCGCGTACAGGAGCCCGTCGTCGGGCTGCGGGCGGCCGAGGTACGGGTCGGCCGCCGCCGCGATCTCGCGGGCGACCATGCCGCGCAGCACGTCGCGCGTCATCCGCGCGACCAGGTACTCGCCGAAGGTGGCGTGCAGGAACTCGTACGTCCGCAGCGAGGCGCTGTCTTGGATGGCGGACGCCTGGTGGACGAAGAAGAACTTCCCGATCACCTTGTCCGCCTGGGACAAGGGCGTCTGGAAGCTCGTGGTGTGATTCGCGGGCGCCGGGAGCAGCGCGGCAAGGTCGTTGTCGAGGTCCTCGGTCGTGACCCACTGCCTGCCCCGGTCGAACATCGCGAACGCCGCGACGGACAGGGTGCGCAGCTCCGTTTCCACGGCCTGCGCGGCCTGCGCGCCGGGCAGTCCCGGCTGGTGCTTGTCGACCTCGCGGCGGGCGAAACGGGTCAGCAGCCGCTCGTACAGCTCGGCCTGGCTGAGCCCGGTCTCGCCGCGCTGGAGGGGGTTCGCGTCGGCGTCGTACAGCGCGAGCATCAGCAGCAACAACGGCTGCGACGCCAGCTCGCCATGTGCCAGCGCCGTCTCCGGCGGCAGCGGTGTCAGGCCGTGAGCGGCGAAATAGTCCTGGTTCGCCGCGTTCCACACCGTCAGCCAGCGGTGGACCTGCTCCTCCTTGAAGGGTTCCAGCCGGATCGTCAGGCATCCGGGCGGGAAGCGCATCCGGTCGGCGACGGCCGTCCGCGTGGTCACGAGCACGACCGCCGGGCGGCCCAGGTCCGCCTCTCGGCGCTGGAACTCGACCACCCGGGTCAGGTAGTCGGACCGGTGGATTCCGGTGGCCTGGAGCAGCTCGTCCAGACCGTCCAGCATGACGACCGGCAGCGCGCCGTCCGCCGACCTCGTCAACTCCGGCCAGGTGACGTGTTCGCCGGTCGCGTCCCGGACCGCGGCCTCGATCTGCTCCTGGATCGTCCCGTCGGCCGGCACCTCGCGCAGGGGGACCCGCACCGGCAGGAAGTCGCCGTCGGGGAGACGACCGGCCAGGATCTTGGTGAGCACGGACTTGCCGGCGCCGGGCTGGCCCAGCACGACCAGTGGCGTCCTGGTGGCCTCGGGCGAGGTGAAGTAGCGGGCCAGGAACCCGGCGATGTCGTCGCTCGGCTCCCTCTGGGCCCACCACCATTCGGCGCTCGGATCGGCCTGCGCGTCGTACTCGCCCAGCCGGAAATCCGGGTTCACGTACGCCTCGACGAGTGTGGGCATGCGCATGCCCGACGGGACCTCGCCGGACTGCGCGATCGGGCGGTGCAACAGGGCCCGGTGGGCGCGCGACAGCGTGTGCCCGTGCTCCGGGGTTCTCGTCTGCGCGGCGACTCGGGTGAGCAGCGCTTCCAGCTCGCCCAGGCCGGTGTCGACCCGCTGCCGGCCGATCATCTGCTGCCACAGCGCGAACTCGGGGACGTCCAGGGCCAGCCGCCGGTGGAGTTCCTCGTACTTCCGGCGGGCGGCCTCGGGCAGCTCCTTCTCGATCGCCGCCTTGGCGCGCGCCCACTCGGTCGCGTCCAGCCGGTCGCGGACCGCCAGTCCGGAGACGAACCTGATCAGCGCCGCCGCCAGCTCGCCGTAGTAATCCTCGATCGCCCGCAGCATGGCCGTGTACGACTGGTCGGCCCGGAAACCCGCAGGCTTGATCGCCTTCAGCTCGTCGACGAACGATGCCTTGATCGAGCCGGACCCCGTCAGCGTTACCTGCTCGTCTGCGGTGATGCGCAGTTCCTTGGGATCGAACGGCAGGGGCAGCTCGCCGAGGGCCTCGAAGAACGCCGCGACGACGAGGGCGGTCTGGGCAGCCTCCAGCCGGGCCGTGCGGTCGTACCGGTTCAGGCCGGTCAGCCGGTCGCGGAGCCTGCCGCTCGCCTCGCCCGCCAGCCGTACGGCCTCGTCCTTGACGTCGAGCAGGGACAGCACCGGCACGGCCCCGACGAGGGTGCCGGTGAGGACCTTCGCCAGCGTGCTCTCCTGGCCGAGCATGCGGACGGCGTCGGCGTAGCCGATCCCTTTGCGCACCGGTCACTCCAAGGGGAAACCGAACGTATTCGTGACCTTGCTAGCAGTGTGCGGGCGCCCGCCGCAACATCACTTCGCGAAGAAGAAGAACACGCCCAGAAGGATCAGCACGAGGACGACGACGAGCACGATCCCCATCGTCACGAGAACCCGGACCCGCGTCCCGGTGTCCGGCCCGTCGGGGCCGCGCATGGTGAACAGGTCCGTGCCCAGGCTGGGCGGCCGCCCGGAGTGTGGCGGTTGCGGCGGTTGCGGTGAGTGCTGTGGGTGCGGGCCGGCGGGCTGTCCCGGCATGACGGGCGCGGGATGGTTCCCGGCGACGGGGCCGGGTGGCGGGGGCGTCGCGGGTCCTCGGCCGGGGAGCCTCCCGGGGACCGTGGTGCTGTGCCTGTCGGCGGCTTCCGCGCCGTTGCCGGACGGCGGCCGGGCGGCGGCGTCCTGTCCGTTCTGCCCGGCCTGCCGCGCCTCGCCGGGCGGCGGGATGCGCAGCCCGCCCTTGGGGCGGACGACGACCATCGTCCGGTTGGCGTCGTCCTCGTCGGCTCCGGCCGGGCCGCCCTGCGCGACCGGCGCGGCGGAGGCGACCGGTGCGACCGGCCCCGCGGGTGCGGGACGAGGGGACGGCGCCGGGGGCGCCGGAGGCACCGCCGGAATGGAACCCGTGGGGGTGTCGGCGATCACCCGCAGTATCGCGGCGGCGCGCTCGGGCGTGAGGCGCGCGGTGTGGTCCTTCTCCAGCAGCCCGTCCAGGACCTGGCGCAGCGGCCCGGCCTGCCGGGGCGGGTCGGCCTTCTCCGTCATCAGCGCGGCCAGCGTCTCGCCCACGGTCGCCCGCTCGTACGCCGGCCGCCCCTCGACGGCGAAGTACAGCGTCGCGCCGAGCGACCACAGGTCGGACTCGGGGCCGGTGTGCTCGCCCCGGGCCCGCTCCGGGGCGGTGTAACCCGGAGAGCCGATCACCATGCCCGTCTGGGTGAGCGCGTTGTCACCCAGGGCCTTGGCGATGCCGAAGTCGGTCAGCACGACCCTGCCCGTCTCGGTGAGCAGCACGTTCGCCGGCTTGACGTCACGGTGCAGGATGTTCTGCGCGTGGGCCGCGCGCAGCGCGCCGAGCAGGTCGTAGCCGATCTCCGCCACCAGACGTGGCGGCAACGGCCCCTCCTCGTCGATCACCTGTTCCAGCGAGCGTCCCTCGACGAGCTCCATGATGATCCACGGAATGCCGTCGGACACGATCACGTCATGAATGGTGGCGACGGAGGGATGGCTGACGCGCGCGGCCATGCGGCCCTCGCGCATCATGCGTTCGCGCAGCTCCTGACGTTGCCGCGGGCTGAGCGAGGGGTCCTGGCGGATTTCCTTGACCGCGATCTCCCGGCCCAGCGACCGGTCGTACGCACGCCAGACGGTGCCCATGGTGCCCCGGCCGATTCGGGTGCGCAGCTCGTAACGGTCGGTGAGTAACCGCGGGTGCTGTTCCGGCATGTCTAGAAAGATAGCGATTCGACCTTGCAGAGCGCTTTATTCCCAGCGTGATCCACTTCGCGGAGTTGCGACACGCCAGCCGAAGCCCGTTCCCTGGCCCCATCCTCGCCTGGCGGGTCGGCGACGGCAGGCGCGGGGCCCCGGCCCGGCGCCTGGACCCGTCGCGTCCCGCGCCCGGCCCCTCACGCGGACGAGGGCACCGGCCGGGCCGGAAAAGGAATTTCACCTTCGAAGGCGAATGAACCGGTCAATAAACTGTGGATTCACACATGCTGCAAACGGTTACATGCGCGAAATCGAACACATATCGATGCCGATACAGCAGTCACCGGCCGCCGGGATCGGCGGGGGGCCGGGCGGCCATGCGAGATCTGTGCCCCTCGGCGCGACCTGCGGGAGAGCGGACAGGTCATGTGTGATGAACGTTTCATCCCGTCGCGCCGGGGTCCCCGCCGCCGCTGAAGTGGCAGGGCGGCTTGCCGCTCCTCCGCGGGCGGCCAAGGTTCGAGGTCCTCTATTGACGTATTAACCGGTTCATTCCCACTATCGGGACACCCTCCTGTGCGGGCGTCCACGGCCCGTGCGATGTGTCCCGTTCGACGGTGACCCCCAGGCGCGCGGGACACGGAGGGCGTCGCACCCCCCTACCTCGGGAGAACCGATGAACCATCCTGAACGTCGCCGCCCGGCGACCCTGGCCGGCCTCGCGACGGCAGTGGCACTGGCCCTGCTGTCGGCGGCGCTCGTCGTGTTGCCCGGCGCCCACGCCGCCCCGGCCCCCTGCCAGGTGCGCTACCAGGTCACCAACGACTGGGGCTCGGGCGCCACCGTGGACGTCGTCGTCACCAACGGCGGCTCGACCACGATCAACGGCTGGACCCTCGCCTGGGCGTTTTCCGGCGGCCAGACCGTCGCCGACGTGTGGAGCGCGACCTACACCCAGAGCGGCTCCGGCGTGTCGGCCACCAACGTGGACTACAACGCCGTCATCCCGGCGAACGGCGGCTCGGTCGCCTTCGGCTTCAACGTCCGCTACAGCGGCTCCAACCCCGCCCCCACCGCGTTCACCCTGAACGGCGCCTCCTGCGGTGGCGACGCGTCGCCCAGCCCCACACCCGACGACAGCCCGAGTGCCACACCGAGCGCAACGCCTAGTGCAACGCCTAGTGCAACGCCGACCGTCACTGCGCCGGCCGGAAACCTGGCCCTCCGCAGGCCGGTGAGGTCCTCGTCCGACGAGAGCGGCAGCCTGGCCGCCGCTTACGCGGTGGACGGCGACCTCGGCACCCGCTGGTCCACCGCCTACAGCGATCCCCAGTGGATCCAGGTCGACCTCGGTGCGAACTACCCAATCAGGCAGGTGACCCTGCGCTGGGAGGCCGCGTACGGCAGGAGCTACCGGATCGAGACCTCCACCGACGCCGCGAACTGGGTCCCGGTCTACAGCACGACCACCGGCGCGGGCGGCGTCGAGGACCTGCCGGTGTCGGGCGCCGGCCGCTACGTCCGCCTGTACGGGACCGCACGCGGCACCGCCTGGGGCTACTCGCTCCACGAGTTCGAGGTCTACGGCGTCACGCCGAGCCCGTCGCCCAGCCCGACCGGCCCGGCCTGTGGGCAGACCCCCGCCGACCCCGGCGCCAACTCCAAGGCGAGGAACCTTCTCTGCTACCTCAAGACCCACTCCTACGTCAGCGGTCAGACCGACGCTCCGGACGCCGACCGGGTCAAGTCGCTGACCGGCCGCTACCCGGCCATCGTCGCCTTCGACTTCATGGAGTACACCAGAGGGAACATTCAGACCCAGAACGTGATCGACTGGTACAACTCCCACCACGGCATCGTCGCCTTCCAGTGGCACTGGTACTGCCCGCGCGGAGGCGACTACGCGGCCAGCTGTGACTTCGTGCCGGATCTGAGCAACCCGTCGTCCAAGCTCTACCAGGACATCGACCTGGTGGTCCGGGAGCTGAAGAAGATGGGCGACGCGGGCATCCCCGTCCTGTTCCGCCCGCTCCACGAGAGCAACAACAACTACATGTGGTGGACCAGGAAGGGGGCCGACGCGTACAAGCAGCTCTGGCGGCTCATCTTCCAGCGCGCCCAGTTCGCCGGCGTCCACAACGTGCTGTGGATCTTCAACGGCATGGCGAGCGGGCAGAGCACGCCGATGTCCTCCTGGTATCCCGGCGACGCCTACACCGACCTCGTCACCTCGGACTACTACCAGAGCTGGGGCGACTTCACCACGCTCAAGGCCATCGGGAACGGCAAGACCGCGGGGATCGCGGAGACCTTCAGCCCGCTCAACCCCGCCTCCGACCCGGCGTGGCCCTACTTCGTGGTGTGGGCCTCCCGCGACTGGGGCGGCAGCGGCAAGGACGTCCCGTCGCTGTGGAAGACGGCGATGGCGAACCCCAGGACGATCTCCATCGACCAGCTTCCCGACATGACCAGGTGGTAGGCGGCGCCGCCGGGTGAGACCGCGACAGCCGGGCCGGGGAATCCGGCCCGGCTATCTGAGGAAGCCGCGGGGCCAATACCGGCGCGGGAGCAGGATCTTGATCATCTTCGCCACCTGCCGCATCATGGGGATGCGCACGACGTGGTGGAGAGCGGGCTCCGACGGCTTGCGGTGCAGGCCCTCGCTCGGCCGCCGGCGCGGAGACGGCACGGCCGGCATCTCCCGATGGTGGTGGCCGGACTGCCTGTACTGCGGATGCGGGCCGCTGAACGCGCCACTGTGGGAGCCGCTGTGGGAGCCGCTGTGGGGACCGCTGCGGGACCCGGTGGAGGAGCCGCTGGGCCGGAGCTGACCACTCGCGTCGAACTGCCCGTACGGTCCCGACTGCCCGCGGGAGCCGTACAGGTCGTAGCGCCCCGAGGCGTACGAGTCGTACGGGTGGGGCTGGCCGTACTCCGCCGGCCGGTACGGCTGGCCGTACGGGCCCGGCTGCCGGTGGGGCCCCGAGTCGCGGTCGCGCGGGGTCACCTTGGGTGTGGGCCGCGACTCGGCGCGGTGCTGCCCACGCTGGCTGCGCTGCGGCGGCTTGCGGGTCTCCGGGGCCGTGGGCTGCGGGGCGGTCGGCGGCGGTGTGGGCCGGCCGGCCCGGAGCGGGGAGGCGTAGGGGTCCTCGGCCGTGCCTCCGGCGGCGATCCTGGACAGGGCGTGGGCCGCGCGGACGCCGTCGAGCCTGGCCGCGGGGTCGATCTGGAGCAGGCCGCGCAGGACCGGGGCGAGCGGGCCGGCCTTCTCCATGGGGATGGGAGCGCCGCTGGTCAGGGCCGCGAGCGCGGCCGCCGCGGTCCGGCGGCCGTGCAGGCCGCGGCCCTCGACGGCGGTGTAGAGGGTCGCGCCCAGCGACCACAGGTCGGCCGCCGGGCTCGCCTTGTCGCCGAGGACGCGCTCGGGGGCGATGTACCCGGCGGAGCCGAGGACGATCCCGGCCTGGGTGATGGAGGCGTCGCCCTCGAGGGCGGCCAGCCCGAAGTCGGTCAGCACGGCCCGGTCGTCGTCGGTCACCAGCACGTTGCTGGGCTTCACGTCGCGGTGCAGGATGCCCTTGGCGTGGACGGCGCGCAGCGCGCCGAGCACCTGCCTGCCGATGTCGGCCACCCGGCGTGGCGGCAGCGGGCCCTCCTGGCGGATGAGCTCCTCCAGCGAGCGCGCCCTGAGCAGCTCCATCACGATCCAGGGGCGGTCGTCCTCGGTGATGACGTCGAAGACCGTGATGACCGAGGGGTGGGCGACCATGGCGGTCGCCCGGCCCTCGCGTTCGGTGCGCGCGCACAGCTCCGCCCGCAGGTCCTCGTCCAGGACCAGGGGGAGGCGCACCTCCTTGACAGCCACCTCGCGGTCGAGCAGCTCGTCACGCGCGCGCCACACAGTGCCCATCCCGCCGCGCCCGACCGGCTCGATCAGCCGATAGCGCGCGGCTAACAGGTATCCGGACGGCGCACGCATGAGTGGCAGCTTACCGATTTGTGTAGTGCGACCTGTAGAGACCATGCCGGGAAATTGTTGAGATCTTCTGTCAAAGATCCTGACAACCTCCCCGCAGGATCAGCGTCGTCCGATGGTAAGGACGGGGCCGGTCGTATCGGTGAAAAAGTCGTCGCCCTTGTCGTCCACGACGATGAATGCGGGAAAGTCCACGACCTCGATCTTCCAGACCGCCTCCATGCCGAGCTCCGGATATTCCAGGACCTCGACCTTCTTGATGCAGTCCTGGGCCAGGCGCGCGGCCGGGCCGCCGATGGAGCCGAGGTAGAAGCCGCCGTACTTCTGGCACGCGTCCGTCACCTGCTTGGACCGGTTGCCCTTGGCCAGCATCACCATCGAGCCTCCGGCCGCCTGGAAGCGCTCGACGTACGAGTCCATCCGCCCGGCGGTGGTGGGGCCGAAGGATCCGGACGCGTAGCCCTCGGGGGTCTTGGCCGGACCGGCGTAGTAGACGGCGTGGTCCTTCATGTACTGCGGCATGTCCTCGCCGGCGTCGAGCCGTTCGGCGATCTTGGCGTGGGCGATGTCGCGGGCCACGACGAGGGGGCCGGTGAGCGACAGCCGGGTCTTGACCGGATACCTGCTCAGCTCGGCGAGGATCTCCGGCATCGGGCGGTTGAGGTCGACGCTCACCACGTCGCCGCCGAGGTGCTCGTCCGTCGTGTCCGGGAGGAACCGGGCGGGGTCGGTCTCCAGCTGCTCGAGGAAGACCCCCTCCGGCGTGATCTTCGCCAGGGCCTGCCGGTCCGCGCTGCAGCTCACCGCGATGGCGACCGGGCAGGACGCGCCGTGCCTCGGCAGCCGGATGACCCGCACGTCGTGGCAGAAGTACTTGCCGCCGAACTGCGCGCCGATGCCCAGCTTCTGGGTCAGCTCGAAGACCTTCTTCTCCATCTCCAGGTCGCGGAAGCCGTGCCCGCTGGGCGAGCCCTCGGTGGGGATGGAGTCGAGGTAGCGCGCCGAGGCGTACTTCGCCGTCTTCAGGGCGTACTCCGCGCTGGTGCCGCCCACGACGATCGCCAGGTGGTACGGCGGGCAGGCGGCGGTGCCGAGCGAGCGGATCTTCTCCTCCAGGAAGGCGAGCATGCGCTTCTCGTTGAGCACCGCCTTGGTCTCCTGGTAGAGGAACGACTTGTTGGCCGAGCCGCCGCCCTTGGCCATGAACAGGAACTTGTACTCGTCCGGGTGGCCGTTCGGGTCCTCGGCGTACAGCTCGATCTGGGCCGGCAGGTTGGAGCCGGTGTTCTTCTCGTCCCACATCGTCAGCGGGGCCATCTGCGAGTAGCGCAGGTTGAGCCGGGTGTAGGCGTCGTACACGCCGCGGCTGAGGTGCTCGGCGTCGCGCCCGTCGGTGAGCACGTGGCGGCCGCGCTTGCCCATGACGATCGCGGTGCCGGTGTCCTGGCACATCGGCAGCACGCCGCCGGCCGAGATGCTCGCGTTCTTGAGCAGGTCGAGGGCGACGAAGCGGTCGTTGCCGCTCGACTCGGGGTCGTCGACGATCTTACGGAGTTGCGCCAGGTGGGACGCCCGCAGGTAGTGCGAGATGTCGTGGATCGCGGTCTCGGTGAGCAGCCGCAGGGCCTCGGGCTCGACCTCCAGGAACCTGCGCCCGGCCGCCTCGGTGACCCGCACCCCCTCGGTGGTGATCAGGCGGTATTCCGTCTCGTCCGGTCCAAGCGGGAGCAGGTCGGTGTAGTCGAACTCCGGCATCGTCCTCGGTTCCTCGTGGTCTGCCTGGTCGGGCGTGCCCGCCGTCCGGACCGCCCATGGTCTTTGCACAGCGTACGGCGCGCGGGCCGCGGTCATCATGCCCGGGGCGTGAGTAGGTTTTGAATAATTTCATACTGAACATCCGAGCACAAAGGGGGATAATTGAGACATAGAGAAGGGAGGGGCCATGGACGGCGGAGTATGGATCATGGTCATATTCGCGATCGGCATCCTCGTGGCCCTGGCGGTGTCGCTGCTCACGCTCGTGCTGCGGCAGGTCAAGGACGGCGACATCCTCTGGTGGACCCCTCCCGGCGCGGGGCGGCCCTCCGGTGAGTGGCCGCCGCCGAGCGAGGCCGCGGACCAGGTCAGGGCATCTCGTGAGCCGCGACCCGGACCGGCGGACGAACCGAGGACGAGCGGAGCCCGAGGGCGATTCCGCTGATCACGAGGGCCGCTCCGGCCAGGTCGGCGGCGGAGGGGACGGCGACGCCCAGGAGGGCCGCCGTGGCGATCGCGCCCACGGGGATCATCCCGGCGAAAAGGCCGGCGCGGTCCGCGCCCAGCCGGGGCAGCGAGCGGTACCAGAGGAAGAACGCCACGGTAGTCACCACCACGGCGAGGTAGGCCAGGCCGGCCGCCTCCGCGGCGGTCGGCACGCGCAGCACCCCACGGCCGTCCAGCGCGACGCCGGCGACCAGCAGGAACGGCACCGCGAGCGCGGCCGACCAGGCCGACACCCTGACGGGTCCGATCAGCGGCAGCAGCGGCAGGGCCAGCAACGAGAAGCAGAGCTCGCAGGCCAGGGCGCCCAGGGACCACAGCAGCCCGGCCGTGTTCCCGCTGCCGGCGCCGGTCGCCAGGGCCGCGCCCGCGGCCACGACCAGGCCCGCCGCCACCACGCGCGGCGACGGACGGCCGCCCGTCGCGACCGGCCCCACGAGGGCGAGGGCCAGCGGCACCGCGCCGAGAATGATGCCGGGCAGCGCGGGCCCGGCCGCGCGGGTCGCCTCGATCACGCAGATGTTGAACAGCACGAGCCCGGTCAGCGACAGCGCGCCGAGCAGGCCCCACTGGCGTGGCCGCAACCGTACCGGGCCGAGGCCGCGCGCCCGGGCGGCGGCGAGCAGGATCACGGCGGCGAGGGCGTAGCGGACCGCCTGGCCGCCGTAGACGGGATAGCCGGCGATGACGTCCGAGACGGCCGCGAGCGTCCCCACGAGGAACATCGCTCCGGCGGCGCCGGCGACATGGGTGTTCATGTCTGGCGATGCTAGGAAGGCTTTGGTCCTCGCAACCGGTCCAATCACACCGCGTTATCGTGGACCAATGGCCGATCTTCATCTGGTGGTCGACAGGGCCGCGGGCGGGCTCGCCGCGCAGATCGCCCGCGAGGTGCGGGAGGCCGTCCGGTCCGGCCGGCTCGCCCCCGGCGTCCGCCTGCCCGCCACCCGCGACCTCGCCCGTGATCTCGGCCTCTCGCGCGGCGTCGTGGTCGAGGCGTACGAGCAACTGGTGGCTGAGGGCGTCCTCGAGTCCAGGACGGGCGCCGGCACCCGGGTCGCGGCGGGGGCGGGGCGGCAGACCGCCGAGCAGAACCCGGAGGATCGGGAGGGGTGGCCCCACTACGGTCATCGGCCCACCTCGCCCGACCTCGGCACCTTCCCCCGGCAGGCCTGGCTCGCCGCCGTCCGCCACGTCCTGGCCACGCTGCCGAACGACGCGCTCGACTACGGCGACCCGGGCGGGGTGCCCACCCTGCGCCGCGAACTCGCCGCCTACCTCGGCCGGGTGCGCGCGGCGGACGCGCCGCCGGACCACGTGGTGATCGTGACCGGGGTGGCCCAGGGGCTCAGCCTCGCCGTCCAGGCGCTGGCGCGGGATCTGGGCCGGCGGGCCGTCCTGGCCGTCGAGGACCCGACGAGCCCGCGTCAGCTTCCGCTGCTGCGGCGGGCCGGGGCGGACATCGTGCCCGTGCCCGTCGACCGGGAGGGAATCGTCGTCGATGCCCTGCCCCACGACGCCGACGCCGTGCTGGTGACCCCGGCGCACCAGTACCCGACCGGCGTCGTCCTGTCCCCGGCCCGCCGGGCCGCGCTGATCGACTGGGCGGGCCGTACGGGCGCCCTGGTGCTCGAGGACGACTACGACGCCGAGTTGCGCTTCGATCGGGACCCCGTCGGGTGCCTGCAGGGCCTCGCGCCCGACCGCGTCGTGCTCGCGGGCAGCGTGAGCAAGGCCCTCGCACCGGGGCTGCGGCTCGGCTGGGTCGCGGCGCCCCCGCGCGTCGCCCATGCCGTACGGCTCGCGCGCGGGGAGCTCGACCTCGGCTCGCCGGTCATCGACCAGTACGCGCTCGCCCACCTCATCGCCGTCGGCGCGTACGACCGGCACCTGCGCCGCATGCGCCGGGAGTACCGGCGGCGCAGGGACGCCCTGGTCCGCGCCCTGGCGGAGCACCTGCCGTGGGTCACCGTGCACGGCATCTCGGCGGGGCTGCACCTGTACGCCGAGCCGGACGCCGACCCCGCCGGCCTGGTGGCGGCCGCCCGCGCCGCCGGCCTGTCCGCCGAGGTCGTGACGTCCGCCCACGGGTCGCCGGGGCTGGTGATCGGCTTCGCCCGCCTGCCCGCCCACCGGGTGACCGAGGCCGTCCGCGCCCTCGCCGCCCGCGCTCCCGGTTAGGACGTCAGGGGAGCCGTCGTGGGGGCCGGGCGGGCCGTACGGGGCTGGAAGCCGCGCGCGAGCAGGATGATCGCGGCGGCGAGCACGAGCGGAGCGGCGAAGGCGACGCGGAAGCCGGCGGCGTCCGCGACGCCTCCGACGAGCGCGGCCCCCACGATGAAGCCCACGTAGTTGAACATGTTGACCCGGGCGATCGCCACGCCGGTGCCCGCCGGGTCGAGGCGACCGGCCGCGGAGAACGACTGCGGGGCGACGACGGACAGGCCGATGCCGGTGAGGGCGAAGCCCGCGATCGCCAGCGGCACGGACGGCGCGGCCACGATCGCGACGAAGCCCAGCGTCGCGACGGCGCCCCCGGCGCGCACGATCGCCGCCGGGCCCCACCTGCGCACCGCGAGGTCGCCGCCGACGCGCACCAGGAACGTCGTGAGCTGATAGGCCCCCAAAGCCAGCGGGATCACGGTCGCCGAGGCGTGCAGGACCTTGTCCATGAAGACGGTGCCGAAGTTGGAGACCGACGAGTCGCCCACGTAGAGGAACGCCATCGCGAGGCAGAGGGGGATGATCGGGCGCCATGCGACCCCGGCCGGCCTGCCGGCGTCCGCCTCCTCGTCGCGGGCGGCGGACGCGCGGTGCTCCTCCTGCGGACGGTAGAGCCAGAGGGAGGACAGGACGGCGAGCGCGGCGGCCGGGACGAGGGCGATCGCGAACGTGACGGGCAGGCCGAGGCCGAGCGTGGCCGCCGCCGAGGCCCACAGCGACCCGATGACCGCCGCGACGCTCCACAGCGCGTGGAACCCGGTGAGCACCGCCCGGCCGTACTCCCGCTCGACCGCGACGCCCTGCATGTTCATGCCGGCGTCCACCCCGCCCAGGCCGAGGCCGAACAGGACGTTGGCCGCGACCAGCATGGGGACGTTCGTGGCGAGGCCCGCGAGCACGACGGCGGCGCAGGCGAGCGGCTGCACCAGGCGCAGGATCAGCCGGCTGCCCCACCGCGACGCGGCGGCGCCGGCGAGCGCGCTCCCGGCCCCCGCGATGACCGGGACGACCAGGAGCAGGATGGTCAGCTCGCCGTCCGTCAGGCCGTGCTTCTTCTGCAGCGCCGCCACCTGGGTGAGCAGCGTGGCGAAGGTGAGGCCCTGGACGAAGAACACCGCGAACGTGGCGAGCCGCGCCTGCCGGTCGCGAGGAGTGGGCCGAGGAGTGGGCACCGTGCCCTCTGCTGACACCGCGGGCCTCCGGAACATGAGGGGGGTTCAAGTTTTCGCCAGCGTAGGAGCAGCCACCCGCCCGGTCAATGGGGTGCGCCGGTCAGGGCCTGCCGCCTGCCTCGCGTGCCGCCACCCAGGCGGCGATCTGGGCCCGGGAGGCGAAGCCGAGCTTGTCCAGGATGTGCTCGACGTGGCCCTCCACCGTGCGCTGCGAGATGACGAGGGCCGAGGCGATCTCCTTGTTGCTGCGTCCCTGGGCGACCTGGTCGGCGATCTCCCGCTCCCGCCGGGTGAGCGGGGAGGGCTCGGCCGCGGAGACCGCGGTCGCGGGCCGCGTGGGTCCGGCCTCTGCGGTCGTTTCGTCCGGGCGTCCGGGCCCGCCCTCGGCCCGGACGCCGAGCGCCTCCTCGATGATCTCGTCCGTCGTCAGCCGCTGCCCCCTGCGGGTCTCGCGGTTCAGCCCCCGGTCGCCCAGGTTCGTACGGAGTTCGGTCAGGCACCGCTCGTGGAACTCGGCGAACCGCTTGTCGCGGCTGGGCACCAGCCCGACCCTGCGCCCGATCTCCTCCGAGGCCGCGAGCAGCCGGGCCGCATGGGCGTGGCGGCCTTCGCAGGCCTGCACCCAGGCGAGGACGCTCAGGTTCGTCGCGATGTTCATCCGGTCGCCGAGCTCGCGGCCGAGCAGGAGGGCCTCGCGTGCCATCGCCAGCGCGCGGTCGTTCTCCCCGCCCTGCCACAGATGGACGGCGAAGATCGTGAACACCCAGGCCCGGCCGGAGCATTCGCTGTGGGCCTCGGTCAGCGCCAGCGCGCGCTCGAACAGCTCCGTGGCGCGGGCCCGGTCGCCGAGGTAGCCGACGCCGGCCGCCAGCGTGATCAGGGCGATCAGCAGGCCGCTCAGGTTGCCGACGGCCTCTTCCTCCTCGACGGCCCGTTCCAGCAGCGGGACCGCCCTCGCGTAGTCGCCGGCGTAGTGCTCCGCCAGCCCGGCGACGAGGGACGTCTGGGCGAGTGCCTCCGGGTCGCCCAGCCTCTCGGCGAGCGCCCGGCTCTCGGCCAGCAGGAGCCGGCCCCTGGCGGTGTCGCCCTGCGTGAGCACCAGCTCGGCGTCGGCGCACAGCGCCCGCGCCCGCAGCACGGTGGGCGCGGGCGCGGCCCACAGCATGCGGTCCAGCCAGTGGCGGCCCTCGTTGTAGTACGCGTTGGCCAGCCAGCAGGGGTCGGTCAGATAGAGGGCCATCCACAGCCCGGTCTCCGCCTCGCCGGGCTCCTGCAGGCAGAAGTCCATCGCGGCGCGCAGGTTCGCCTGCTCCAGGTCGAGCAGCCTCAGCCAGGCGAGTTGGTCGGGGCCGAACCACTCGTCGGCCGCCCGCCGCGCCAGCAGGAGATACCGGTCCCGGTGCCGCCGCCGGAGCGACCGGCGCTCCGCGGGCCCGCCGAGACGCTTGCGGCAGAACTCGCGCAGGGTGTCCAGCATGCGGTAGCGGACCGAGCCCCAGTGCTCCTCACGCAGCAGCAGCGACTTGTCCAGCAGCGCGTCGAGCAGGTCGAGCACGTCGTCGCGTTCGATGCCGTCGCCGGTGCACACCTCCTCGACGGCGTCCAGGTCGAAGTGCGAGGGGAAGATCGACAACCGGGTCCACAGCGTCCGCTCGGCGGCGGGCAGCAGCTGGAAGCTCCAGTCGACCAGCGCGTGCAGGGTCTGCTGCCGCGGCACCGCCGTACTGCTGCCTCCGGTGAGCAGGCGGTAGCGGTCGCGCAGGCGTTCGACCAGCGCTTTCACCGACAGGGCCCGCAGCCGCACCGCGGCCAGCTCGATGGCCAGGGGGATGCCGTCGAGCTGGCGGCACAGCTCGGCGACGGCCGCCTGGTTGTCCTCGGTGACGGTGAAACCGGGCAGGACCGCGGCCGCCCGCTCCGTCAGCAGGCTGACCCCGTCGTACAACTCCAGCGACCTGCGGTCGAGCGGCCGGTCCGGCTCCGGGACGGGCAGCGGCGAGATCTTCATCCGGTGCTCGCCGGTGATGCCGAGCGACTGCCGGCTCGTCGCGAGGATGCGCAGTTCGGGGGCCGCCCGCAGGAGCCGGTCGGCGAGCACGGCGCAGGCGTCGCGCAGGTGCTCGCAGTTGTCCAGCACGAGCAGGGTCCGCTGGGAGGCCAGCACCCGCTCCAGCGCGTCAAGCGGGCAGTCCGCGGCCTCGTCCCGCACGCCCATGGTCGCCGCCACCGTCTCCGCGACGAGGCCGGGGTCGCCGACGGTGCTCAGGTCCACCAGCCAGACGCCGTCGAACGCGCGGCGCTGCTCGGCGGCCGCCCGCAGGGCCAGCCGGGTCTTGCCGACGCCGCCCACTCCCGTGAGGGTCACCAGGCGCGACGCCGAGAGCAGCCGCCTGATCTCGGCCAGCTCACGCCTGCGGCCGACGAAGCTCGTCAGGTCGGCCGGAAGGTTGCCGACCTGCCGTGTCACCGCCCCCGCGACCACCTCCTCACGCTAAGCGGCCACGAAGTCCCCGGTCAACGTCGCCCCTGGTGGACGCCGGGCGCCGCGTCGCGTGGTGACCGCCGCGCGAAGACCGCTTACTCTCGATGGTGTGAGCAGCAGCGAGTCCTCAGCCGTGAAGTGGATCTCCGCCTTCCTCTCGCCGCGCACCGCCGACACGCCGGACCCCTCCCTGCTGCGGGCATCCGACGCCGATCGGGAGCGGATCGTCGCGGTGCTCGCGGACGCCGTCACCGACGGGCGGCTCACTCTCGTGGAGCACGAGGAACGGATCGAGCGCGTGTGGGCCGCGCGGACTCTCGGCGAGCTGGCCGAGCTGACCGTGGACCTGCTGCCGCCGGAGAGCCAGCCGTTCCGCATGGACAGCCGTCCCGTCACCGCCTTCTTCCGCACCGAGACCCGCGGCGGCCGGTGGGTCGTGCCCTCCCAGGTGCCGGTGACGTCCCTGGGCGGCACGGTGTCGATGGACCTGTGCGAGGCGCTGCTCCAGTCGCGGCACGTGGTGGTCCAGCTCGCCGTCATGGCCGGCACGGTCAACCTGACGGTTCCCGAGGGCGTGCGGATCGTGACCGCCCCGGACGCCCGCGTCCGGACCTTTAAGAACGAGGTACGGCTCCCGCCGGGCGCGACCGACTTCGCGCCGGACGCGCCCGTGATCGAACTCGCCGGGTTCGTCTTCGGCGGCAAGGTCGTCGCCCGTTCGCCGAAGCGCCCCCGTCGCCGCCTGTTCGGCCGTTAGACGGCAGTGTCGAAGTTGATGGCGCTGTAGGCCCCGAGCTTCCAGAGCTGGTGCTCGCTCTCGATCTTCCGGATCGTGCCCGACCGCCCCCGCATGACGAGGGAGTGCGTCACCGCCGCGCCGCCCTGGAACCGCACGCCGTGCCCAAGCTCGCCGTCCGTGATGCCCGTGGCGGCGAAGAACACGTCGTCGGAGCGTACGAGGTCGTCGGTGGTGAGCACCTGGTCGAGGTCGAGCCCTGCGTCGAGGGCCTTGCGGCGCTCCTCCTCGTCGCGCGGCCACAGCTTGCCCTGGATGACGCCGCCCATGCACTTGAGCGCGCAGGCGGCGACGATGCCCTCGGGCGTGCCGCCGATGCCGAGCATCAGGTCGACGCCGGTGCCGCTGCGCGCCGCCATGATCGCACCGGCCACGTCGCCGTCGGTGATGAAACGGATCCGCGCGCCGGTCTCCCGGATCTCCTTGACGATCCGCTCGTGCCGCGGCCGGTCCAGGATCACCACGGTGACGTCGGACGGCTTGGCGCCCTTGGCCCGCGCCACGGCGCGGATGTTGTCGCCCACCGGGGCGTTGATGTCCACCTGCTCGGCCGCCTGCGGGCCCGTGACCAGCTTCTCCATGTAGAAGACCGCGGACGGGTCGTACATCGAGCCGCGCTCGCTGACCGCGATCACGGAGATCGCGTTGTTCATGCCGAGCGCGCACAACCGGGTGCCGTCGATCGGGTCCACGGCGACGTCGCACTCGGGGCCGGTCCCGTCGCCGACGTCCTCGCCGTTGAACAGCATCGGGGCGTTGTCCTTCTCGCCCTCGCCGATCACCACGACGCCCTTCATCGAGACCGTGTTGATCAGTTGGCGCATGGCGTTCACGGCGGCGCCGTCCGCCCCGTTCTTGTCTCCCCGTCCCACCCAGCGCGCGGCCGCCATCGCCGCCGCCTCGGTCACCCTGACCAGTTCCAGAGCCAGATTGCGGTCGGGTGCGTGTTCCCCCGTCGCCAGAGCGGCCGGTACGTGATCAGCCATTGATCCCCTTTTAGGTAGGTGCCGTTCCAGCGATCGTAGTTCGCGAAAGCCGTTCTTGTCCGATTGGTCTGGACCTGTTGGGCCAGGTAGGAGGCCATTTGCGGGCGCGGACCCCCGGAACGGACGGCGCGGGGATATCGTCGCCGCATGAGCAGCGACACCGAACGACCAGTGACGATGCGCACGTCGGAGCGGGGCGCGGCGACCAGGGGAGCCCTCCTGGAGGCCGCGAAGGAGACGTTCATCACGAGCGGCTTCGCCGAGGCGGGCGTCACCGACGTCGTGGCCCGGGCCGGCGCCAGCGTCGGCAGCCTTTACCACCACTTCTCCGGCAAGGCCGATCTCTATCTGACGCTGTTCGACGAGTTCCAGAAGCGGCAGGCCCAGCGCACCCGGCAGGCCGTGCAGGAGGCCCGGGCGGCCGGGGAGACCGACCCGATGCCCCAGTTCCTCGCCGCGGCGCGGGCCTACCTGGAGGGCTGCCTCGCCGAGCGCGACCTCGCCGCGCTCTTCCTGCGCGGCGACGCCCCGCCCGGGTTCGAGGTGATCATGCGCGACCGGCTCCGGCAGTGGGCCAGGCGCACCGCGGCGCTGTTCGAGCACGAGGACGCGCTGGTCGTCGTCGTCACCGGCGCCCTGGCGGCCGTCGTGCAGGAGGTGACGCTGTCCGACGACCCGGAGGCGGCCCGCAGGATGGCCGAGGACGCTCTTCGCATCATCGGCGAAATTCGGCATCCGTGACGGCCGGTACGGCCACCGCCCGCTTCACCGGCTAGGCTCGCATCACGTGGGACGATTCACCCAGGGACTGTACGGTTACGCGTTCGCGCTCTTCGTCTGCCTCGCCGCCGTCGGCGTGTTCCTGCTCATCACGCCGCAGAGCCGCACCGAGCACATCCCCCGGGTGGACTTCTCGATCGACCAGGTCAACGCGGCGCGCACCGCGCCGTACGAGGTCGTCGCCCCGAACCGGGTCCCGGACAACTGGGTGCCCAACAGCTCCTCCCTCACGCAGAAGAACGGCGTCGTGACGTGGCGGCTGGGGTTCGCGACCGCCAAGCGGCAGCACGCCATGCTCGCCCAGAGCGACGAGAGGCCGTCCGCGGACTTCGTCAACCGCATGGCCAACACCGACAAGCCCGGCGGAAGCCGTCAGATCGACGGTGTGACCTGGGAGGAGCGGTTCCGCCAGGACAAGAACCAGCGGACGCTGGTCCGCGTTCTCCCCGACCACGCGGTGGTCGTCACCGGGTCGGCCGACTGGGACGAGCTGACCGCCCTCGCCCGGACCCTCGCCCCCCAGGCCAAACCCTCCACGGCGCCGTCAGCGGGCTGATTCGGGAGCCTGACTGACGACGGCCAGCAGGTTCGCGACCAGCGGGCTCCGGTCGTCCTCGCGCCAGCCGACGGCGACCCGGGTACGCGCGCCGGGCTCGACGCCGCGGAAGGCCACCCCCTTGAGGCGGATCCGCCGGATGCTCGCCGGGGCCAGGCTGACGCCCAGGCCGGCTTCCACGAGGGCGCACACGGTCTGCCATTCCACCGCGCGCTGCGCGACTCGGGGTGTGAAGCCCGCCGCCGCGCACAGGCCGACGATCTGGTCGTGAAGTCCCGGCCCGGCCGCGCGGGGCAGCAGCACGAAGGGCGAGTCCGTCAGCTGCGCGAGCCGTACGGACCGCCGGGCGGCCAGCGGGTGCGCGGACGGCAGCACGGCCACGAAGGGCTCGGTGAGCACCGTCCGGAAGCACAGGTCGGGCTCGTCCGTGGGGGGCTCGCGCAGCAGGCCGACATCGATGGTCCTGTCGCGCAGTGCGGTGATCTGCGGCGCGGTGGTCATTTCGTGGACGTCCAGGCGGACGCCGGGGTAACGCCGCCGGAACGCGCGCAGCAGTCCGGGCAGGATGGTCAGGGCGGTGGAGGCGGCGAAGCCGATCCGCAGGCGGCCGGTCCGGCCGCTGCCGGCGGCCCTGGCGGCGGACAGCCCGTCGGCGAGATCGGCGAGGGCGCGCCGGGCGGCGGGCAGCAGCTCGCGGCCCGCCGCGGTCAGGGCGACACGTCCCGGTTCCCTGGTGAACAGCGCGTGGCCGACCTTGTCCTCCAGACGCCGGATCTGCTGGCTGAGCGGTGGCTGGGCGATGCCCAGGCGGGCGGCCGCGTGGCCGAAGTGCAGTTCCTCGGCGAGCACGACGAAGGCGTGCACCTGCGCCAAGGGGAGTTCGGGGCGCTCCATACGCCCAGTGATATCAGGCGATGCCTGAGGACGTATTAGACGTATCGGCACGCCTCGGCCTAGCGTTGCGGCGCATGACAGAGCGACGCGCGATCCTCGGCGGTTCGACGTTCGAGGAGCAGATCGGCTACGCCCGGGCCGTGGTGGACGGCGACAGGGTGCACGTGTCCGGAACGACCGGTTTCGACTACGCCACGATGACGATCTCCGATGACGTGGTGGAGCAGGCCGAGCAGTGCCTGCGCAACATCGAGGCGGCGCTGTCCGAGGCGGGGTGCACCTTCGCCGACGTCGTGCGGGTGCGTTACCTGCTGCCCGACCGGGCTGACTTCGAGCCGTGCTGGCCGGTCCTGCGCCGCCGGTTCGGGGAGGTACGGCCGGCCGCCACGATGCTGGCGTGCGGCCTGGCCGACCCCCGCATGAAGATCGAGATCGAGGTGGACGCGCGGCGGCGCGGCGTCTGACGACGCCTGCCGTCACGCCGGGCGCATGCTCACGTCCGCGGCATGCAGCCGTGCACGATGACCTCGGCCATGCTGCGCACGACGTCCCTGCTGACGTGCTCCGGTGGTGCGCCGACCAGGGTGAAGAGCGCACCACCGGAGAGCGCGATCAGGGCGGGGATCTTCTCGCGTGGAATCTCGAGGCCGAGTTCGTCGTGGTGCCCCGCCGTGACCAGCGACGCCGTGTCCTGCAGGCCCGCGAGCGCCGAAGCGAGCGCCGGCCGGCGCGCGGCCTCCAGCCGCAGTTCGAAGATCGCCAGGTAGCGGCTGCGAAGTGTGGTCGCGGCTGTGAACAACGACTCCGTCAGCAGGTCGACCAGCGACGCCGGCTGCTTGACGGCCTGATCGGTGCTCGCGTGACGCAGTTCCGCGATGCGCTCCGCGGCGGCCACCAGCAGCGCTTCCCGGCTGCGGAAGTAGTTCGACGCCGTTCCCGGCGGCACGTCCGCCGCTTTCTCCACCGCCCGATCTGTCAGGCCGTGCACCCCCGCTGACGCCAGCAACTCGATGGCGGCATCGGTCAGGGCCCGGCGCCGGGCTCGGCGGAGTTGCGGCGGCGGTGGGCCATGATCGTGGCCGACGGCAGCGGCAGCACGCTGCGCGCGCAGCTGTTCCCCGCCCATCCCGGGCTGCGGCGGACCGGCCGGATGGACCTGCGCGGCATGCTGCCCCGTCCGCTCGGCCTGGACACGGAGCTGCTCGCCAGTCAGCTGGTCGACCGGCGGAGTGGGGCGATGTTCGGCCTGTTCCCCGTCGGCGAGGACCGCCTGTACTGGTTCACCGACTCGGTCCTGCACGGCACGCCGCCCGGAGCGGAGGAGGCGCGCCGGCGGATGCTCTCCCTGATGGCCGACTGGCACCCCCTCGTCACGACGCTGATCGAGGCGACCCCGCCCGCCGCCGTCCACGTCGATCTACGTCGATCCGATCACCCGCCTGGCCGAACCCCTGCCGTCGTTCGCGGCCGGCAGGATCGCGCTCCTCGGCGACGCCGCGCACGCCATGTCGCCCGACCTCGGGCAGGGCGTCAGCCAGGCATTCGAAGACGCGGCGGCGCTGTGTCATCACCTGGGTCACCGCCTGGGCGGCGCCGAGCCGGCGGACGTCGCCGAGCGGCTCCTGCGCTACGACGCCGAGCGCAGGCTCCGTGCCACCCGCATGATGCGGGCGGCGTTCCGGCAGTCACGGCTGACCTCCCGGACCGGCATCGCCGCGTGGCTGCGTGACACGTCGCTGCGCGCGGTGCCGTCCCGGCTGGCCACCCGGCGGCTCGCCGCCCTCTGGAACGCCTGAGCGGGGTCCGGCGGCCGCTGCCGGTCGCGAGCGCGGACAAGGCGGACGCGCCGCACGGCGGAGTCCAGGCGTCAGAAGGGTGCTTCCTCCGGGCCGCTGGACTGGGGCTCCTGGCGCTGCGCCATCGCGGCGGCCAGCTTCGCGCGGGCGCCCTGGAGCCACTCCTCGCAGATCGCGGCCAGCCGCTCTCCCCGCTCCCACAGCTCTATCGACTGCTCCAGCGTGAGCCCGCCGGTCTCCAGCCGGCGGACCACCTCGGTCAGCTCCTCGCGCGCCTGCTCGTACGACGGGGTCTGCTTGTCCGACGGGGTCTGCTTGTCCTCAGCCACGTCCCCACCTTAGAGGCCGGGACCGACACTCCGCGGCCCCTTAGTGCTGTCCGCTTTGGGCATAAAAGAGGTGATTAGTCCGTTATTTAGGTGTACTAACCATCTTCGGGGGCGATGATCGGGGGTCATCCTTATGTGTGGAATCAGTGGCTGGGTGGACTACGGACGCGACCTTCGTCGCGAACGGCAGACCCTGCAGGCCATGACGGACACGATGGCGTGCCGGGGGCCCGACGCCGAGGGGGCGTGGCTCGCTCCGCACGTCGCGTTCGGCCACCGGCGGCTGGCCATCATCGACATCGAGGGCGGGCGCCAGCCCATGACCGCCGGAGCCGAGGGCGAGGTCGTGGCCGCGCTCACCTACAGCGGCGAGGTCTACAACTTCAGGGAGCTGCGCGCCGAGCTCGAACAGCGCGGGCACCGGTTCCGGACGCAGAGCGACACCGAGGTCGTCCTGGAGGCGTACCTCGAATGGGGCGAGGACTTCGTCTCCCGCCTCAACGGCATGTACGCCTTCGCCATCTGGGACGCCCGCCGCGAGGAACTGCTGCTCGTGCGCGACCGGATGGGGATCAAGCCCCTGTACTACTACCCCACCCCCAACGGGGTGCTGTTCGGCTCCGAGCCCAAGGCCATCCTGGCCAACCCGCTCGCCGAGCGGGTGATCGACGCCGACGGCCTGCGCGAGATCCTGGCCTGCGTCAAGACGCCCGAGGCCGCCGTCTTCCGCGGCATGTACGAGGTGCGGCCCGGCCAGGTGGTCAAGCTGCGGCGCGAGGGCCTGAGCAAGCGGCGCTACTGGCGGCTGGAGTCCCGTGAGCACACCGACGACCTGCAGACCACGATCCGGACCGTGCGGGAGCTGCTCGACGACATCGTCGAGCGGCAGCTCATCTCCGACGTGCCGCTGTGCACGCTGCTGTCCGGCGGTCTCGACTCCAGTGCGGTCACCGCGCTCGCGGCCCGCGCACTGGCCGGCAAGGGCGGGGTGCGGTCGTTCTCCGTCGACTTCGCCGGCTACAGCGAGAACTTCCAGGCCGACGACATGCGTGACACGCCCGACACGCCGTACGTCAGGGACGTCGTCCGGCACGTCGGCTCCGACCACTCGGACATCGTGCTGGACTCGGCCGACCTCATGGACCCCGCCGTCCGCGCGGCCGTCCTGCGGGCGAGGGACCTCCCGCTCGGCATCGGTGACATGGACACCTCGCTCTACCTGCTCTTCAAGGCGATCAGGGGGCACTCGACGGTGGCCCTGTCGGGAGAGTCCGCGGACGAGGTCTTCGGCGGATACCGGTGGTTCCACGACCCCCAGGCGGTCAACTCCGGCACCTTCCCGTGGCTCGCCATGCAGGGCCAGACGGGCCTGTCCACCAGGGGCGAGTTCCTGAACGAGGAACTGCTGCGCAAGCTCGACATTCCCGCCTACCGCGCCGACAGTTACCAGCGGGCGCTGGCCGAGGTGCCGCAGGTGCCGGGAGAGACCGGGCTGCAGAAGCGGATGCGGGAGATCAGCTACCTGCACCTGACCCGGTTCGTGCAGATCCTGCTCGACCGCAAGGACCGCATGAGCATGGCCGTGGGCCTGGAGGTCCGGGTGCCGTTCTGCGACCACCGCCTGGTCGAGTACGTCTTCAACGCCCCCTGGTCCATGAAGACCTTCGACGGGCACGAGAAGAGCCTGCTGCGTGCGGCGACCGCCGACGTGCTGCCCCGCTCGGTGGTGGAGCGCCGCAAGGTGCCCTACCCCTCGACGCAGGACCCGGCCTACGAGCGCGCGCTGCGTGCCGAGGTCACCCGCGTGCTGGACGGGGACTCCGCCATCGGCTGCCTGGTCGACGCGGACAGGGTGCGGACGATGCTCGACCAGCCCCTGGGCGCGGTCAGCCTCCAGGGCGCCCGGACCTCGCTGGAGGGCATCCTGCAGATGAACGCCTGGCTCGGGGCCTACGACGTCAGCCTCGCGATCTGACCCGCCCGCGGCTCGCGATCCGGGTCACGCGTCCTGGGCGGTCACCGTCACGCGGTCGTCGGAGAAGCGGACCGTGAGCTCGTCGCCCGGCTTGACGTCCCCGGCCAGGCGGACGACCTCTCCGGAAGGGCGCTGCGCGATGGCGTAACCGCGCTCCAGCGTTGCGGCGGGGGAGAGGGCCACGAGCCTGGCCCTGAGATGTTCCAGCGAGTCGGCCGAGCGGTCCAGGGACGCCGAAAGACAGCGCCTGGACCGCTCGCGCAACGCGTCGACCTGCTCGGCCCGCCGGTCGAGCTCCCGGACGGGGTCGGCGAGCGACGGCCGGGAACGGACGGACTCGAGCCACGACATCTCGCGGTCGACCCAGCCGCGCAGCACCCGGCGGCCCCGGTCCCTGAGCTGGTGGATCAGCGTGAGCTGCTCGCCCACGTCGGGAACCACCTTCTTGGCCGCGTCCGTCGGGGTCGACGCGCGCACGTCGGCCACGAGGTCGAGCAGCGGGCTGTCCTGTTCGTGGCCGATCGCGCTCACCACGGGCGTCCGGCAGGCCGCGACGGCCCGCACCAGCGACTCGTCGGAGAACGGCAGCAGGTCTTCCAGCGAGCCGCCGCCCCTGGCGATGATGATCACGTCGACCTCGGGGTCGGCGTCGAGCTTCCGCAGGGCCTCGGTCACCTCGCCCACGGCGTACTGCCCCTGGACGGCGACCTGCTCCACCTTGAAGCGGACGGCGGGCCAGCGGCGGCGGGAGTTCTCCAGCACGTCGCGCTCGGCCGCCGAGTCCCGCCCGCAGACGAGGCCGACGGTGCCCGGCAGGAACGGCAGCCGTCTCTTCCTGTCGACGTTGAACAGGCCCTCGCCCGCGAGCACCTGACGGAGCCGTTCGAGCCGGGCCAGCAGCTCGCCGATGCCGACCGGGCGGATCTCCAGGGCCGTGAACGCGAACGAGCCCCTGTTGACCCAGAAGTCCGGCTTGACGTTCATCACGACGCGCGCGCCGTCCACGGGGCGGGGCACACTCGCCTCGTAGACGGCCCGCGAACAGGTGATCCGCGCCGAGACGTTGGCCACGGGGTCGCGCAGCGTCAGGAAGACGGTGCCGCCCCGGGCCGTCAGCTCGGTGATCTGCCCCTCGACCCAGACGGTGCCCAGCTTGCCGATCCACTGGGCGACCATCTGCAGCACCGACCTGATCGGCAGGGGCGCCTCCGGGGACGTCTTCGCGCTCAAGTGCCCTCCTCGCCTGACCCGGCCGCGTCACCCGCCGTACGCTCGCCGTTCGCACCTGCAGGCTAGCCGTACCCGCCGACAATCCACCGGCGGCCGGGCGGGCACGGGGCAAGCGAGCCCGGGGATCAGGACTCGGACTGGAGCTTGGACAGCCGGTTCTGGAACATCCGGACCACCTCGGGGCGGTTCAGGTGTGCCTGCTCGTAGTCCAGCAGCGCGTGCACCTGCTCGGCCGACTTGCCGCGCATCCGCGCCCGCAGCGACGCCACGGAGAGGTTCGCGTAGCCCGGCATCGGCTCGGCGGCCTCGATGGGCTCGGCGGCCTCGGTGGGCTGGGCAGGCTCGGTGGGCTGGGCAGGCTCGGCGGCGGCTTCCGCGGAGGGCTGTGCCGCGGTCGCCTCGGCGGGGCTCTCCGGCGCCGGGGAGGCGGCGGCCTTGCGGCGCGTCCTGGTGGCCTTCGGCGCGACGGTGGCCTTCGGCGCTGCGGTGGCCGCGGCCTCGGGGGTCGCATCGGGGGTCTGGGGTGCGGCTTCGGGCGTCTCGGCGGTGGCCTTGCGGCGGGTGCGCGGCTTCTTGGGCGCCTCGACGGGGGCGGCCTCGCCGGTCTCGGCGGTCTCACCGGCTCCGGCAGTCTGGGTGGTTCCGGCGGTCTCGGTGGTTGCGGCGCTCTCGGTGGTTGCGGCGGCCTCGGTGGTTGCGTCCGCGGGTGCGGCGCTTTCCGTGGCTTCGGCCGGCTTCGCGGGCTTGGCGGCGGCCTTGCGGGTGCGCGGCTTCCTGGGGGCGGGGGTCTCGTCCGCGACCTCGGCGGCGACGGGAGGCTCGGCCTCGGCGGACGCCGTCTCGGCCGGGGCGGGCTCCGCCGCCGGTGCCTCCACCGGTGTCTCGGCCGCTGTCTCCGCCGGTGCCTCCGCCGGTGCCTCCACCGGTGTCTTCGCCGCTGTCTCGGCCGCCTTGGGCGTCTCGGCGGTCACCGCGTCGGCCCGCTCGGCCTGCTCGCTCTCCTTGGCCTGCTCGGTCTTGCTCGGACGGGGGGCGTAGATGACGGGCTTGCGGGGCTCGGTCCGTTCCTCGGTGGCCTGCTCGGTCCCGGTGCCGGTCGCGGTGCCGGTCGCGGTGCCGGTCGCGTCGGCGGTCTCGGGACGCTCGCCGTCCTGTGCCTCACCGCCGGCGAAGCGCTGCTTGATCGTGGTCTTGATCTTTTCGCCGACCACGACTGCCTGCCCGACCCCGTTCAGCGCGGTCTGAAGCACTGTTGTTATTGCCTTAAGGACGGACATTTCGGCTCCCGGGGAGATGTGTATCTGGTACACCCAGTCTTGCAAGACCAGGGTCAAGAAGCGGCTCGCGTTCCACATAGCATAGGAACATGGACGTGCAGACCTCAGCGACCCGCCGTGTCCTGGTCGCCAAGCCCCGCGGTTACTGCGCGGGGGTCGACCGCGCGGTGCAGGCGGTGGAACGGGCGCTGGAGCAGTATGGCGCGCCCGTCTACGTACGCAAGCAGATCGTGCACAACACCCACGTCGTGAAGACGCTGGAGGAGCGCGGCGCCGTCTTCGTGGAGGAGACCGAAGAGGTCCCCGAGGGCGCCATCGTCGTCTTCTCCGCCCACGGCGTCGCGCCGGCCGTGCACGAGGAGGCCGCGAGCCGCCGTCTGCGCACCATCGACGCGACGTGCCCGCTGGTGACCAAGGTGCACAACGAGGCCAAGAGGTTCGCGGCCAAGGACTACGACATCCTGCTCATCGGGCACGAGGGGCACGAAGAGGTCGAGGGCACCGCGGGCGAGGCGCCGGAGCACATCCAGCTCGTGGACGGCCTCGACGGCGTCGACGGAGTGTCCGTACGCGACCCGGAGAAGGTGGTCTGGCTCTCCCAGACGACCCTGTCGGTGGACGAGACCACCGAGACGGTCGCGCGGCTGCGGACGCGGTTCCCGAACCTCATCGACCCGCCGAGCGACGACATCTGCTACGCCACCTCCAACCGGCAGACGGCCGTCAAGCGGATCGCCGCCGATTCCGACCTGGTCATCGTCGTCGGCTCGGCCAACTCCTCCAACTCCAAGCGGCTGGTCGAGGTCGCCAAGGACTACGGCGCCGCCGCCGCCCACCTCGTCGACGACGCCTCGTTCGTACGGGACGAGTGGCTGGAGGGCGTGCGCACGGTCGGCCTGACGAGCGGCGCCTCCGTCCCGGAGGAACTGGTGCAGGGCGTGCTCGCCAAGCTGGCCGGCCACGGCTTCACCGACGTCGAGGAGGTCGAGTCGGTGCACGAGAGCATGCGTTTCGCCCTGCCGCACGAGCTCCGCAAGGACCTCCGCGCGATCTGACCCGCCGGGGTCACTCGTCGGCGGCCCTGCCGTACACGCGGGGCTCGAAGTAGCCCTCGGGCTCGGGGTCGAACCCGCGGCCACGGCGGGAGCGGGAGGCCGGCGCCCCGGTGGGCGCCGGCGCGCCGCGCAGGTCCCTGAAGTTGGCGGGCAGGCCGCGGAACCACGCGACCCCCAGGGCCAGCGCGGACCCGAGGAACAGCCACGGCGCGCCGGACGACAGCGTGGTGAACATGCCGAGCCCGAACGTCTTGAGCATCGAACCGGACCCGAGCGCCCGTACGAGTTCCACCAGCAGGGCCGCGGCGAAGAAGACCAGCGGAGGCGTCACCACCAGCGGCAGCAGGTCGCGGGGGCGCACCAGCAGGGCCGCAGCGAGGCAACCGGCCACGAACACGGGTCCGGGCAGGAACGGCATGCCCACCAGAGTGATCACGAAGAGCATGACGATCGCCCCCCGAGCGGTCAGCCGCAGCCCCGCTCGACCGGTGCCTGTCATCGGGCCCCCCTTACGACAAGTCTCGCGTCAATTTACCGTTCTGAGGATGCGGGGGTGGGGGGCTTACCCGCTCTTCACCTTCGAGTTCCGGGATGGCGACCGGACGGGGGACCTCCTCCACCGCCGCGGGGGCGTCGAGCGAGTAGTCCACCAGGCCGAGGTCGTTCATCCTCCGCGCGCTGACCAGGACCCGGCTCTCCAGCGAGCCGACCGTCTGGTTGTACGCGGTGACCGCTCTGGTGAGCGCCTTGCCCAGGCTGTCCACGTGCCGTCCGAGGCCGCCGAGCCGGTCGTACAGTTCCTTGCCGAGATCGAAGACGGCCTTGGCGTTCTCGCTGACGGCGGTCTGCTGCCAGGCGTACTGCGCGGTGCGGAGCATCGTCACGAGCGTCGTGGGAGTGGCGATGTGGACGCGCCTGCGCATGGCGTGCTCCAGCAGCCCCGGATCGCGCTCCAGGGCGGGCGCGAGGAACGCCTCGCCGGGGATGAACAGGACCACGAACTCGGGCGACGGGCTGAACGCCTGCCAGTAGGACTTGGCGGCTAACCGGTCCACGTGCTCGCGCAGGTGCCGCGCGTGGGCGTCCAGCCGCGCGGAGGCGAAGTCGGGATCGGCGGCCTCGGCCGCGTCCAGGTAGGCCGCGAGCGACACCTTGGCGTCCACGATCACGTTCTTGCCGCCGCTGAGCCGTACGACCATGTCGGGCCGGACCACGCCGTCGCGGGTGACGGCGCTCACCTGCTCGTCGAAGTCGCAGAAGCGGGCCATCCCCGCGATCTCCGCCACCCGGCGCAGTTGCAGCTCGCCCCAGCGTCCCCGCGCCTCCGGCCGCTGCAGCGCCCGCACCAGCGCGTCCGTCTGCGCCTTGAGCCGCTCGGAGCTCTGCCGTACGAACTCCATCTGCTTGCTCAGCTCGGCGCGGGCGGCGCGGGCGCCCGACTCGCTCTCCCTGAGCTGGCTCTCCACCTTGGCGAGGGTTTCCCGCAGCGGCGCGACCAGGTTCTCGACCGCCTGCCTGCGCTGGTCGAGATCGCCCGCGGCCTCGGCCCTCGTGGTGTTGAGCCGGTTCTCCGCGAGTTCGAGGAAGCGCAGGTTGGCCACGTCGAGGGCATGCGCGGAGATGGCCTGGAACCGCTCGGTGAGCTGGTTCTCCATGTAGGCCACCTTGTCCTCGGCCGCCCGCGTCCTCGCCTCGGCCTCGGCCACCCTGGCGGCCTCCTGGGCGGCGCGGCCCGCGGTCCGTGCCGCGGCCAGCGCGAGGCCGATCACGAGCCCCACGGCGAGTCCCAGTACGAGTGCCACGACATCCACGGTCTGGATGATTTCAGGCATTGGCGTGCCAAACAGGGAGGCGCGCCTGGGAGTGGGCCGAGTCGAAGCATGGGGCCGTCGATGTCCGGCGCACCCACCGAGACCCCTAAACTCGGGGTACGTGAGCCTGAGCATCGGCATCGTCGGCCTGCCCAACGTCGGCAAGTCCACGCTTTTCAACGCCCTGACCAAGAGCGCGAACGCCCTGGCGGCCAACTATCCGTTCGCCACCATCGAGCCGAACGTGGGCATCGTCGGCGTGCCGGACTCTCGTCTGGACAAGCTGGCGGAGATCTACGGTTCCGCGCGCATCCTCCCCGCCAAGGTCGAGTTCGTCGACATCGCGGGCCTGGTGAAGGGGGCCTCGGAGGGGCAGGGCAGGGGCAACCAGTTCCTCGCCAACATCCGCGAGACCGACGCGATCTGCCAGGTCATCCGGGTCTTCTCCGACCCCGACGTCACCCACGTGGACGGTGAGGTGGCGCCGGAGCGCGACATCGAGACGATCAACACCGAGCTGATCCTCGCCGACCTGCAGACGATCGAGAAGGCGCTGCCCCGCCTGCAGAAGGAAGCACGCACCAACAAGGACCGCAAGGTCCTCCTGGAGGCCGCCGAGGCCGCGGCGAAGCTGCTCGACACCGGCACCACCCTGTACGCCGGGGCCAAGGCGGCCGGGATCGACCTCGCCGACCTGCGCGAGCTCCACCTCCTCACGGCCAAGCCGTTCCTGTACGTCTTCAACCTCGACGCCGACGAGCTGACCGACGCCGACCTGCGAGCCAAGCTCTCCGGGATCGTGGCGCCGGCGGAGGCCGTGTTCCTCGACGCCAAGATCGAGTCCGAGCTGGTCGAGCTGCCCGACGACGAGGCGCTGGAACTGCTGCAGTCGGTCGGCCAGGAGGAGTCGGGCCTCGCCCAGCTCGCCCGGGTCGGCTTCGAGACGCTGGGCCTGCAGACGTACCTGACCGCCGGGCCCAAGGAGGCCCGCGCCTGGACGATCCGCAAGGGCGCCACCGCTCCCGAGGCCGCCGGGGTCATCCACACCGACTTCCAGCGCGGCTTCATCAAGGCCGAGGTCATCTCGTTCGACGACCTGGTGGAGGCGGGCTCCATGACCGCCGCCCGGGCCGCGGGCAAGGCCAGGATCGAGGGCAAGGACTACGTGATGCGCGACGGCGACGTCGTCGAGTTCCGCTTCAACGTCTGATCCGGGAGAGATCGACTTCCGGGTTGTCTACGTACACTGTCGGGCATGGCATGCCGCATCAGTGAGCTGGTCATCGACGCCGCCGACCCCGAGCGGCTCGCCGAGTTCTGGAGCAAGGTCCTCGGCTATGTCGAACTCGGCAGGGAGGACGACGGGAGCATCGAGATCGGGCCGCCCGACGCCGGCTTCGGCGGCCCGCAGCCCACTCTCATCCTCAGCCCCAGCAGCGACCCGCGGGCCGGGAAGCTCCGGCTGCACATCGACGTCAATCCCACCGACCGCGACCAGGACGCCGAGCTGGAGCGGCTGCTCGCTCTGGGCGCCAGGCCCGCCGACGTCGGCCAGACCGGCACCGAGAGCTGGCACGTCCTGGCCGACCCGGAAGGCAACGAGTTCTGCCTCCTGAGTGCCCGGCTCCGGCCCCTCTGAGGCCCCGGGCGACCGTTCCGGCGGCGCATGAGCCGTCACCCTTCACTCCGCTGCGAAGAAGCGGTGTGACCATTTCCGCCCCGATCGCGTCTGGTCTGGTGTGACAGACACGAGAACGCGGGGGGCATCATCATCGAGGAGCTGTACCGCGAGCACTGGGCGCTCGTGTGCGGGTTCCTGTTGCGCCGCACCCGCGACCCGCACCTCGCGGAGGATCTGGCTCAGGAGACCTTCGTCAAGGCGACGAGGGCGCTGCTCGGCTGGCGCGGCGAGAACGCGGCCGCATGGCTGCTCACCATCGCCCGCAACGTCCTGGTCGACCACGTCCGGCGCCACCGCCGCGAACTGGACCTGCCCCGCCCCGACGAGCTCGGCGTGCCCCCGCTGCACATCGAGTCGCTGGCCGTGCGCGACGTCCTGGAGCGGCTGCCCGAGGAACAGCGCAGGCTGCTCACCTTGGTCTACTTCGACGGCTTCTCCCTGGTCGAGGTGGCCGCGATGACCGGCAGGAAGCACACCACTGTCAAGACGGCCGTGTGGCGGGCCAGGGCCGCCTTCGCCGATCAGTACGGAGTTCCCCATGACTGACGACGACCTGTTGCCGCCCATGCCCGACTTCGATCCCAAGGCGACCCGACGGGCCGTCCGGCGGGGTGTCGCCCGCACCGCGCTCACGGTGCTGGCGGCACTGCTCGCCCTCGTCCTGGCGGCGACGGTGGGCTCCGGCCTGGTCCAGCGGCGCGGCGACCGGGAACTGCGCATGACCGACGTGCTGGGCACCGCCTTCAAGATCTACAACCCGGCGTACGACATCGAAGTCCGGAGCTGGGGTGCCACCACACCGCTGTCGATGTCGTTCACCGTGGCCGCCAGGCCGATGCGGGCCATCGGGGGCTTCGTCGAGGGGTACGGCGGGGCCGAGCATGTCGTCACCCAGGACTTCTTCGGCCACGTGGGCAGGCTGCCGCTCGGGACCTACGCCGGCACCACGCTGAGCAGGGCGTTGATGAACGTGGGGACGACCCTCCAGCGCAAGGAGGACGGCCGCAAGGTGCTGGCCAGACTTCCGGAGGAGCTCAACGCGCTGGCGGTGGTCGAGTTCGCCAGGCCGCTCACCCCCGACGAGCTGGTCGCCTTCACCGCCGGACACAAGTCGTATGCCGAGAAGGTGGTTCTCGAGCGGCGTCCCGGATCGATACCCATCACCTGGGGAGGGATGACGATGTGGGACAGGGCGCCGATGACGGGAGCCGACGATGAGCCGATCAAGTCGGACTTCGGGAACTTCCGCCGCTGGGTCGGCATCCTCGAGGACCACGACGACGACAACCTGCACGACTTCGACCTGAGCCTGGCCCGGCTGCGCAAAGCCGCGAACGACGGCCTGGCCTACGCCTACGTGGACTCGATGTCGACGATCGCGCAGCTACGGAAGATCATCGAGGATCCGCAGGTCCGCACGGTCCGCCTGGCGGACGTCACCTACGATCTCGAACGGCCCTGAGACGGCCCGGTCGCGCAAAGCCGCGGTCACGGTGGCGGGGACCCGCCATCGGGCGTGAGCGACGGGCTCGCCGTCCTCCGGGTGCCGGATTCCGGCGACGATCAGGGGCGGACAATCTCAGACCGCTCTGCCGTATAAGAAGCCGCAAACCGCCCTGGGGCATCACCTGCCGCAGCCCTCCCTCCGGTCAGATCCTCCATGGCCTGCGGAAACGCTTGGCCCAACTGCCCTAGACGCATTCGGGAGGCTCGTTGAAGCATCGAGATGAGGCCGTTTGGGTGCGAAGTCGCCTGTGAATTCTCCCTTTTCGCGACAAATTTCGTCGGTGCCGTAATCCGGCGCGGGCGGAAGGGAGACGGCCGAATTCGGGCACCGGGAAAAGCCCAGGTGGCCTGACCTGCCGAGGCCCCGATCGGGCCCAAGGAGGGGACCATGCATCGGAAATCCAGACAGCTCGCTCTCGCGGCGATTGTCGCCTCGACCTTCACGGCCGGCGGAATCGCGCTGCTCGGCGGCACCGCCTCCGCGGCCACCGGCGCCCCGCAGGCGGGTGAGCCCGGCGGCTCGGTGCGGGCGACGTCGTACACCATCAGCGAGCCGCTGCTGGCGACGGAGTCCGCGTCCGGGGCCAGGACGATCTCGGCTCCGCTGTTCAGCGCGCCGCTGATCACGGAGAGCGCGTCGGCCTTCGCTCCGGGGGAGCTCCCGGCGACCAGCCTGGTATCCCAGGCGCCGCAGCTCACCGTCTCCATGCCGCAGATGTCCCTCGCGGCGCTGCCGCGAACCGTCTCGGTCACGGTACGCGAGCAGTTCCCGGCGCAGTGGTCCGCACGGCAGTACAGCGGTTCCAGCCTCCACAGCTCGTCATGGCGCAGCGAGTCGCTGGGCGGCGCGAGCCTGCGCAGCGAGGCGTTCCCGTCCGCGTCGATGGAGCAGATGGCGGAGGAGGCCCGGCAGAGCATCAGGGACGAGGCGAGCAGCGCCAGGCAGCAGATCATGCAGGAGGCGACGAACGCGCAGCAGCGCATCGAGCAGATGTCCCTGCACGCGCAACAGCAGCTGTCGGAGACGCAGTCGCAGTCGTCGGCGAGCCAGTCGCAGAGCTCCTCCTCGCTGCCGCAGAGCGCTCCGGAAAGCGCTCCGGAAAGCGCTCTGGGAAGCGCCCCGGAGAGCCTCCCGCCCACGATCACGGGTCCGGAGAGCGCGCCGCCGGCGGGCATCCCGGAGACCTCGATCGAGTCGTCCTCCTCGTCCTCCTCGGAGGCGTGCCAGTAGGGCGAAGGCTCGGTTCACGACCCGACGGCCCCGCTCGGCGCGGGGCCGTCGGCTGTCCGGGGGCGGAGGTGTGGTCGGTTTCGATATGCCTGCGAGCTGCGAAGACAGCAATAGGTGGCGGTTAGGTAATCGATGCCCCGGCTGGCCAGGCGTAACGTGCTTTTCCGCGGAGTGGATAGGCGTGGGGCGCCTCGACGGGATGTGGACCCGGTTTGCTCGGTCGCGGCGATGCTTGCACCATGGGCGTGGCTTACCTGGAAGAATTGGCGAGACCGCTAGGGTGAATACTTCAATGCGGTTAACCGGATCGAGAGCAAGAGGAAACCGCGCCAGCCGGAGGGATCGGCGCGAGCGGAGGCGTGATGGCTCGCAGGTCAGACGTCCAGCAGGATCCGCGGATCGCTGGCGACCCTGACCCGTACCCACTGGAAGGCTTCGATCCCGCGAGCGGCGCGCGCGCCGCGGCCCCCCGCCGCAGAGGCTGGAGCGGCGGCGGAGGACGCTGGCTCGTCTGGACCGGGCGGGTCATCCTCTGGGCACTGATCGTCGTCATCGTGGTCAACGGCGTCCGTGCGGTGTTCGAGCGCTCCCTGCAGGACGACGCCGCCCCCTCGACGCCGGCCGGGACGGCCACCTCCGGGTTCCCGGCGACGCAGGCGGCGGCCTTCGCCAACCAGTTCGCGGCGGTCTATCTCAACTACGACGCGGCCAACCCCCAGCAGCGCGCGGAACGGCTGAAGTCGTTCCTGCCGGAGGGCGCGGACGACCAGTTCGGCTGGAACGGCTACGGGCGCATGTCGGCCGGGGCCTTCCAGTTCGCCGGGATCGAGGTCGTCGACGAGCACAACGCCCGGGTGACCGTGACGTACCAGTCCGGGGGCAGCCGTGGGCTGCTGTCCGTGCCGGTCTACTACGACAACGGCAGGTTCGTCGTCGCCGCTCAGCCGGCCCTGCTGCCCGCGCCGGGGCCGGCGGGTCTGCCGCAGCTCCCGGATCCCGACCGCGACTCCGCCACCGAAGCCGAACTACGTCCCCAGCTCGAAGGCTTCTTCAAGGCGTACGCCGCGGGCAACCAGGTCGACCTGCAGCGGTACGTCGCGAGCGGGGTGACCGTCAACGGGTTCGGCGGCGAGTTCACCCTCGCCGAGCTGAAGGACGTCGTGGTCCCGCCGGGCGGCACCGACAGCAGGAAGGTCACTGCGGTGGTCGTGTGGGCGGTGGCGTCCGGCGAGCAGGCGGCACCGGCGAGCCCGTCGCAGGACCCGGCGGCGCAGCCCGCCGGTCTCGAGCAGGCCTATGAGTTGACGATCGAAAAGCAGGGCGGCAAGTGGTTCGTCAGGGACATCCAGGGTGCGAACCGGTCCGTGGGGTAGCGCATGCCCGGCAAAGACATCGCTGATCCACACCCCCGGGAGGGCGAGAGTTGATACTGAAGACCATCGCGGACCACGTCCTTGATCTGGCCGCGCCGTCGCCGGCGCCGACGACGGGCATCAACACCGAAGGTCTCGCCGACTTCCTCCGGAAGTTCTTCGCCCCGCTCTTCCTCGCGGTCGTCTCCGTAGTGGCGCTCTTCTTCCTCTTCACCCGCGAGATCACCAGGTTCGTCCAGTTCATCATCCTGGCGATCGCGATCGGCGTGATCTTCTACGTTCCCAACATCATCGAGGTGACGGCGAAGGCGATCGCGGGCGCACTTGGCATCAAGTGACCGGGCGGAGAGGAGGTTCGGGGTGGATCTGCCCACATATACGAATATTTGGCGCATCGAGAAGCGGCTGTACAAGCTGTACGACCTACGGCTGCCGATGCCGCTTCCGGTCGTCTGGATCGGTGTGTTCGTGGGTGTCTCCGTGCCGTGGTGGGTCTTCCTCTACCTGATCGGCCTGCCTTTCGCGGCCCCGTGGCACGTCATCTACCTGGTTCCCCCCGGCGTGCTCACCTGGCTGTCCACCCGTCCCGTGATCGAGAACAAGCGTCTCACCGAGCTGCTCCAGTCGCAGCTCCGCTACATGAGCGAGCCCCGGACCTGGTGCCGGATGGCCCCGTTCGACGAGCCGGACGAGATCGCCCTCACGGCGCGCGTCTGGCGGACCACGCCGCCGGCCATGCCGGCGAAGGGCGGGGCGGCGAACGGCAGGGCGGCCCGCAAGGCGCGCCGCGGTATCTCGGTCAAGGTGCCGATCGCGGAGGTCCCCGGGACCGGCGCACGGCCGGCCTCGAAGGCCGCCGCACGTGCGGGCGCGCGTCAGGTGGACCCCTCGCGTGTCGTACGCCCGGCGGTGGCGGCCGCCGCGGCCGCCGCCGCACCGGTCGTGGCCGACACCCCGGCCCCCATCCCGGCCACCACCGCCCGCGCCGGCGGTGAGCGCGTCTACCACCTCTCGGAGCCGGCCGCACTTCCCGTACGCGAGGAGGCGCGGGGCGGCCACCTCACCGGTCCGGATCGTGGGCGCGAGCAGCGGCACGAGAGCCACGAGGACCGGCACGAGGATCACCACGAGGATCACCACGAGGGCCAGGAGCGGCCACCCGCCTCTCCGGCCGCCTCGCACACCGCTCCCGCCGAGGCTGCGGACGCGCCCGCCGTCCCGCCCATCGGTACAGAGGCGCTGCGCCGCCTGCGCAGGCTCGCCGCTTCGGCCGAACCCCGCGCCGTGAGGCACTCCGGTGTGACCCCCTTCGCCGAGACGCCCCTGCGGCCCGTCGAGCAGGCGCCGGAGCAGGCGCCGGCGGCTGAGACGCCGGCAGCGCAGACACCGGTGGAGGAGGCATCGAAGGAGGCGCCGTCCGCGCCCCGGGAGCCCGCAGACGGCGAGCGGGACGCCGAGGCGCTCGAGCAGCATCGCAAGGGCCGGCCGCCGCGGCTCGTGCGCCCCAGGGTGCCGGGAGACGCCTGGGGCGAGACGCCCCGGACCGCCTCGCCGGAGCCGGAGCGGACGCCACCGGCGGCGGACGAGGCGCCAGCGGCCACGGGATACGCGGAGACGGCAGACGCGGAGACGGCAGACGCGGAGACGGCAGACGCGGAGACGGACGAGCCCGCGACGGCCGCTCCCACCGCGACGGACACAGCGGCGGACGCAGCGACGGACACACCGGCAGACACAGCGGTAGAGACAGCGACGGACACCGCGACGGACACACCGGCAGACACAGCGGTAGAGACAGCGACGGACACAGCGACGGACACAGTGGCGGGGCCCGCGCCCGATCCGTCCCCGGACACGTCGCCCGAGAGCAGGACGCCTGACGCTCCCGCCGACGCCGGTTCCGTCGCGGACGGCGCGCGGGAGGGGACGCACGCACCGGGGTCCCGGCCGTACGAGAGCGCCGGAGGCGCGTCCCGTGGCGCCCCCCGTGGCGCCGGTGCCCGCACCCCGGGCGCGGGGGACGTGACGCCTCCCGCGGCCCCCGCCGCGGTGTCGATCCGGGCCGTGCCCGCGGGCCCCCGGGCGGCGGGCCCGGCCGGTCCCGCCCGGCCGTCGCTGCCCGCCCCCGGCAGGACCACCCCCGGCAGGCCGGCGCACGAGGAGCCGCCGCGCCTGCGCCGCGTCGAGGCCGTCGTCGGCCGCGACACCTCGGGCGGCTGGCGGCGCCTGGCACAGGTGGTCGTGGGCGGCAGCCGTACGGACGGCATGGAGGTCGACGAGGCCCGGGCCCGCGTCCCGCTCACCAGCAGCAGCCGGATCATGGTGCTCGGCTGCACGGGCGGCGCCGGGCAGACGACCACGGCGTTAATGCTGGGCCACACGCTGGCCCGCTACCGGGAGGACCGCGTGCTCGCGCTCGACGCGAACACCGGAGAGGACACGCTCACGACGAGGATCGCCGCCGAATCCCCCGAGACGCTGAGCTCGCTCATCGAGAGCTCGGAAGAGGTGACCGGCTATCTCGGCATGCGGGCGTACACGACGCGCTGCGAATCGGGACTGGAGGTCGTCGGAGCGGACACCGACGACCGGGTGACGCAGCGCCTGGCGGATCGCGCGTTCCTGTCCGACTGGCGCAGGACGCTCGCCGCGCTCGACCGGCACTACCGGCTTACCGTGATCGACCCCGCGGCCGCGCTGGCGGCCCGGCTCCTGCCGTACGCCGACCAGCTCGTGCTGGTCGCCCCCGCGAGCGAGGACGCCTCCGAGGCGGTTGCGATGACCTACGAATGGCTCGACGGGCACGGCTGCTCCGACCTGAGGCGCCGCGCCGTAATGGTGATCAACGGCGTGAGCCGCCGCAGCCTCCCCGACGTGGAGCAGGCCGAGGCGGTGGCCAGCGGCCGCTGCCGGGCCATCGTACGGGTGCCGTGGGAGGACGAGCTGGCTCCCGGGCGGCCGGGGCCGGTCGACGTCAATCACCTCCGAATGGGCGGCCGCAGGGCGTACGTTGCGCTTGCGGGTGTGATCGTGAGCGGCCTGGCGACTGTCCAGGCCAAGCAGGAGGTGGCCAGATGAGGGGCGAGCGAGGAAGCTGGTGAGAGGTCGATGAGCAGGGCGCGCAGTCGCCTCGCGGTGCGTTACTTCGACGATCGCGTTCTCCTCACCGACTCGGCGGCCTGGGCGTACTTCCGGCTGCCGACGGTGAGTTACGAGTTCCTCACCCCCGAGGAGCGCGAGGCGCTGGCCACCAACATCACGATCGCGCTGGCCGCGATCAGGATGCAGGACGCCGAGGTGCACCTGCGGATCGCGCACCGGGCCTATCCGGCCGCCGAGTGGGCGATGGCGCTCAACTCGACCTCGGACGAGGGCCCGGGGTGGCGGGAGTACCTGGAGGAGATGTACCGCCACGTCTGGGCGAAGGACTTCTGGAGCAAGGAGATCTATCTCGGCGTACGGCTCGGGCCGCGCGGCGCGCAGCTCGGCACCGGCGTGCTGGCCCAGCTCTTCGGCTTCTACCAGCGCAGCGAGAAGACGCTCGGCATCGAGGACGACCACGTGCCGGACAAGGAGATCGCCCGGTGGACCGAGGCCGCGGAACGGCTCGGCCGGGCCCTCGCCTCCAGCGCGTTGTACGCCCGCCACGCCACCTCCACGGAGATCGCCTGGCTGTACCAGCACGCGGCCGCCGGCGGGCTCGGTGAGCCGCTGCCCTCGGCCACGCCGCGCCGCAGGTGGGGCAAGGGCGAGATCGAGTCGCTGGTGGAGGGGCAGATCCACAACGGCAGGTCGCTGCTGCGCATCGAGCAGCCGGCCGGAGACTCCTGGACCGCGTACCTGTCGTTCGCCCGGTTCCCCGATCTGATGCCGTTCCCCGACGGGGAGCCGTGGCTGCATTTCGCCGACCAGTTGCCGTTCCCGGTGGAGGTCTCCAGCCGGATGCGGCTGATCCCTCCGGTCAGGGCGAGCAAGGACGTGGCGCGCAAGCTGGCCCACGCCCGCGACATGGACATCCACATCCGTGAGGCGGGCGCCGAGGCGCCGCTCGCGCTGGCCGAGCAGATCGACGCCGCCCGCATGCTGGAGCACGGGATCACCAAGGAGCGCCTGCCGTTCGTCTACGGCTGGCACCGGCTCAGCGTCAGCGCGCCGACCGAGGAGATGTGCGTGCAGCGCGTCGAGGCCGTCGTGGAGCACTACCGCGACATCGGCATCGACGTCGTCAACTCCACCGGCGACCAGTTCTCGCTGTTCTGCGAGGCCCTGCCGGGGGAGAAACTGCGGGTCAACGCGTACGCCCAGCGGCAGCCGCTGCGCACGATCGCGGGCGGCATGGCCACCGCGACCGTCGAGCTCGGCGACCGGGTGGACGAGTCGAACGCCGGGTGGATCGGGCCGTACGTCGGGGAGACGCTGGGACGGGCCCGCAGCATCGTGCACTTCGACCCGCTCGTCGCGGCGGCGCGCAATCGCCCGACGGCCATCGCGATCACCGGTGAGCCGGGCGGCGGCAAGACCACGCTCGCGTTGCTGCTGATCTACCAGATGGCGCTGCGCGGCGTCACGATCGCGGTCATCGATCCCAAGGGCGACGCCGAGTCGCTCGTACGACTGCTGCAACGCCGGGGCCGCAAGGCACGGGTCATCCCGCTGGGGTCGGCCGCGCCGGGCCTGCTCGACCCGTTCTCGTTCGGCGACGACATCGCGACGAAGAAGACGATGGCGACAGAGACCCTGCGGCTGCTGCTGCCGAGGATGTCCGAGGAGCGCGAGTCCGCCATGATCCAGGCGGTCGCCGCGGTCTCCAACGAACCCGACCCCTCGCTGGGCAAGGTGGTCGACCACCTGGAGCAGTCGACCGACCCGGCGTCCAAGAACCTGGGGGCCGTGCTCCGGTCGATGTCGGAGATGCACCTGGCCCGGCTGTGCTTCGACGCCTCGGGCGGCGAGCAGATCGACACCGAGGGCTGGACGACCGTGTTCACGCTCGGCGGCCTCACGCTGCCCGACGTGATGACGGCCAGGGACGACTACTCCTACGAACAACGGCTGTCGGTGGCGCTGCTCTACCTGGTGTCGCAGTTCGCGCGCCGTCTGATGAACGGGCTCGACCGGCGTACGCCGAAGGCGATCTTCCTGGACGAGGCGTGGGCGATCACGTCCACGCCCGAGGGCGCCAAGCTCGTGCCCGAGGTCTCCCGGATGGGCCGCTCGCGCAACACGGCGCTCGTCCTGGTCTCGCAGAACGCCGGTGACCTGCTCAACGAGCAGGTGACCAACTGTCTGTCGTCGGTCTTCGCGTTCCGTTCGACCGAACGCGTGGAGGTCGAGCACGTGATGGAGCTCCTCGGCGTGGACCCGTCGGAGGAGCACAAGGCCGTGCTGCGCTCCCTGGGCAACGGGGAGTGCGTCTTCCGGGATCTGGACGGCCGGGCAGGCCGTATCGGGGTGGACCTGATCTCGGAGGAGCTGCTGCGGTGGCTTGACACCAATCCGACACACGACAAACCCAGCGAGAACGTGCATGATCTTCTTGACGGGGGCTCCGGTCGGTCGGGGGTCGCGCAGGAGGTGCGATCGTGAGCGTGCGCAGGAACGATCCCAGGGGTCGCACCAGAGAGGGCGGCAGACGCGGGAGGCGGGTCCGCCGGACCCTGGCCCTGCTGTTCGTCGCCTTCGCGGCGTTCGTGACGCTTCCGCTGGTCTTCCCGTCGGACACGGCGAGCGCCGTCGGGCCATGTGACCTGTCGCCGGCCCTCGCCCCGGAGATCGTGGGCGGCGGCGTCGACGGGCTGGTCCAGCCGCCGGCCGCGGATGTGACCGCGGCCGCCGGTCAGAACGCCGAACAGGCGCCGAAGGAACCGGCGACCAACTACGAGCGGTACGGCATGGCCGGCCAGTTCTGGCACACCTACGACCTGGGGTGCTCCGACGTCACGGCCGTGCTCGGCAACGCCTGGGCCAACACGGTCTTCTCCTGGGCCAAGGCCGTCGACCGGCTGACGATCAGCACCTACCAGGCGGCGGCCACCGAGGGCCCGCTGCAGCCCATCAAGGAAGTCGCCGACAAGATCGTCACCAACCTCGCCGACGCGATGTACTGGCCGTACCTGCGGCCGATCGTCATCCTCGGCGCGATCTGGCTGGCGTGGTACGGCCTGATCCGCAAGCGCGCGACGACGACCACCGAGGGCGTCATCTGGATGGTCCTCGCCGTGACGGTCGCCATCTGGTTCTTCAGCCGCCCGGGCGACTTCACCAACCTCGGCAAGACCGTGACCGACAAGACCGGCGAGATCGTCAACTCGGCGTTCTCGGGACTGCCCGGAGCGGGCGGCGCGTCCTGTCTGCCGATGAACGAGGCCGCGCCGGGCGAGGTGCCGAGCGAGCCCACCGCGGGCGGCTACGGCCGCCAGGGCACGCCCGGCGTGGCGCAGAACGCCGACGCGCTGTGGTCGGTCCTGGTCTGCAAGCCGTGGCTGATGGGCGAGTTCGGCACCGCCGATCCCGACGCCGGTCTCGTCAAGGGCCTGGGCACGAAGGTCCTGAACCTCCAGGCGATCGACGCGAAGGAACAGGCGGCAGGCCAGGTCCCGGCCACCGACGAGCACCAGAAGCGATTCGAGGAGGAAGTCGCCAAGCCGATGCAGAGCACCCCGGCGTACTTCCTCTTCCAGGGCAAGGACTGGACGAGCCGCCTGGGCATCGCCATCGGCGCCTTCATCGCGGCGATGGTCGCCGGACTGCTCATCTTCCTCGTCGCGGTGTCGCTGCTCGTCCTCAAGGTCGGCTTCCTGTTGCTGCTGATGCTCGGGCCGATCTTCCTGCTGATCGGCGTGCATCCGGGGTCGGGCCGCATCATCGCCATGCGCTGGGTGGAGATGCTGATCGGCACCCTGCTGCGCCAGGCCGTGCTGGCCCTGGTGCTCGGGGTCCTCGTGTACGGCTACGCGCTGATCATCTCGACCACCCTGCCCTGGGGCATGCAGATCCTGTTCATGGCGCTGATGACGATCGCGGTCTTCTTCTACAGGCGGCCGTTCCAGCATCTGTTCGCCTCGATGGACGGGCACACGATCACCACCCGGATGCTCGGCGAGGCCACCACCGCGCCGACGCTGTCGCGGGCGGCCAACGCGCTTCCGCCGGTGGCGGCGGCCCGGGCGGGCCGGTGGGGCCTGCGCAAGGCCGAGCCGGTCATCGGCGCGGCCATGATGGCGACCGGCGCGGCCACGGCCGCCGCCGCGGCGGGCGTGGCACAGGGCCGCGTGCGCGGCGAGGAGGGCGCGGGCAACGTCGCCGCCCAGGCGGGAGCACGTGCGGGGGCGCAACCCGCGCCGCTCGACGCCGACGCGCAGGGGGCCGGTCGCCGCAAGGCCGCAGGCGCCGCCGCACGTCCCGGAACGGCCCCGCCGCTCAACCTGTCGGGCGTCCGGCCCGCCTCCCCGGCCCGGTCCGCCGCACAGGCCGCGTCGTCGGCGGCGTCGGCGTCGGCGTCGGCGTCGCCGGGAGGAAGCCCGGCCGCCCCGCCGCAGCGGGTCACCGGCGCGTCCGCCGCGCCCGCCGCGCCGTCCCGCGGCGGTTCGAGCGGCGGTTCGAGCGGCGGCCCTGGTGGCGGTTCGAGTGGTGGCTCGGGTGGCGGCTGGTTCAGCGGCAGGTCGGGCGGCTGGGCCTCCCGGCCGTCGTCCCCGCGTCCGTCCGGCGGCGGCTCGGGCGGGTTCTTCGGCGGCTCGCGCGGCTCGTCCGGCGGCTCGAGCAGGTCCGGTGGGCCGAGCAGGTCGGGCGGCTCCGGTGGCTCGGGCGGCTCGGGTGGTCTGTTCGGCGGTTCGTCCCGGCGCGGTGACGGCGGCCGTTCCCGGCCCGCGCCGCCACGCGACTCCGGATCGTCCTCGAGTCGTCCCCGTTCGGCCGAGCCGCCCCCGCTCTGGCTGCCGAGCAGGGGAGCGGGCACGCGCCGCGACGGCGACGCGCCGACGCCGTTCTGGGCCAAGCCCGCCGACCGCGACTCCGGCGACTGATGAGAAGCCGGAACAGCGATCGGGGCAAGGGCCTGGCCTTCGCGGCGGCCGTCGTGGTGCTCGCCGCCGTCGGCGTCTATCTCACGATGGCCCCGGCGTCCGAGGGCGACGAGCAGCCGCGGGAGCAGTCCGTCGCGGCCACCGCTGTGGCGACGAGGGCCGTCCGGCAGCCCAGCCCGGTGGCCACGACCCCCGGCGCCTTCGACGTCTACGCCTATCTGCCGCTGTCGAGGGAGGAGATCGGCGCGGCGGCCGACCTGGCGCGCCGCTTCACCGAGGCGTACGGGACCTTCTCGGCCGGTGAGGAGCCGGCGGCGCGCGCCGACCGGCTGACGCGGTTCGCGACCGACGAGTTCGGCGGGCAGCTCACCAGGACCGTCACCGACCCCGCGGTGGTGGACCAGAACGAGGCCGGCCAGGTGACCTCGAAGGGGTCGGCGAAGGTCGCGACGATCCGCGACATGACGGCCAACCAGGTGGTGTTCGTCGTCGACTCGGTCCGCCACGTGACGGACAAGGACGGCCAGAAGGACGTGCCCGAGCGGTTCGCCGTGACCGTGGTCAAGGCGGGGACCGACTGGCGGGTGTACGACCTGCAACTGGCCGACGCCGGTCAGGACGGGGACACCTCGCCGTGACCGCCTCGACGCGCGTCGTGCGCAGGCTCGCGTCGGCGGGGCGGGACTGGCGGACGATCGCCGTGGCCCTGGTGGTGATCGTCCCGGCCACGCTGTTCGGCTCGATCATCCTGATGACCCCCAGCCCGTCGATCCTCCTCGGCGGCGGCGCGGCCGAGAACTGCGCCGAGGCGGCCACCGCGGACACGGCGGACGTCTCCCAGACGGCCCAGGGCGACATCCCGCCGGACTACCTGGAGCTCTACAAGAAGTTCGGCAAGCAGATCGGCGTGCAGTGGAACGTCCTGGCGGCCATCGGCAAGCGGGAGACGAACCACGGGCGCTCGACGCTGCCGGGCGTGAGCAGCGGCACCAACTACGCGGGGGCCGCCGGGCCGATGCAGTTCCTCATCAGCACCTGGGGCGGCCAGGCCAAGATGAAGATCGAGCCGGACATCAACGGCTACGCCTCCGACGGCGACGGGGACGGCTACGGCGACGTCTACAACCCGGCGGACGCCATCCTCGGCGCCGCCAAGATGCTCAAGCGCAACGGCGCGCCCGACGACCTCAGAAAGGCGATCTTCGTCTACAACCGGGCCACCTGGTACGTCGACCAGGTGCTGGAGATCGCCAAACGCTACGCGGCGACCGGGGACATCGGCGTGCCGCCCGAGGCCGACCCGGCCTGCGACTCCGGCTACGTCGACAGCGCCACCGACGACGTCGTGCGGGACATCCTCGAGTACGCTCTGGCGCAGCGGGGCAAGCCGTACCGGTGGGGTGGCACGGGCCCGGACGCCTTCGACTGCTCGGGGATCATCTACATGGCCTATCGGAACGCGGGTCTGACCATTCCCCGGACGACCTTCGGCCAGTGGCCCTTCGGCAAGAAGATCGAGGAGGGCGAGGAGCGGCCCGGAGACCTCGTCTTCTTCAACGCCGGTCCGGGCACGTCCGCGGACAATCCCGGGCATGTCGGCATGGTCGTGTCGCCCGGGAAGATGATCGAGGCGCGGTGCACGCTGTGCGGGCCGATCAAGGTCACGACCTACCGCGACCGGCCGAACATCGTGGGCTTCACCCGTCCGCTGGACAACGAGACCGTCGTCGCGCAGCTCAAGCGGGCCGTGACGTGACGCGTCTCGTCGTCGGCGCCGCGATCGTCGGGGACGGCCGCCTCCTGGCCGCCCAGCGCGCCGCGCCCCCCGAGCTGCGCGGCGGCTGGGAGTTCCCCGGCGGGAAGGTCGACCCGGGGGAGGACGAGCGCGCCGCGCTGGTGCGCGAGTGCGCGGAGGAGCTCGGCGTCCGGGTCGTCCTCGGGCGCCGGGTCGGCGGGGACTGGCCCCTGCCCGGCGGCAACCTGATGCACGTGTGGCTCGCCACCGTCGTCACGGGTGTGCCCCGTCCGCTGGAGCACCTCGCGCTGCGGTGGCTGGAGCCGCACGAGTTGTACGACGTCGCCTGGCTCCCGGCCGACCTGCCGGTCGTCGCCGCGATCGAGAAGCTGCTGCCCGGTTCCGCGACCACATAGTCGCCGAATCGTTCGCAAGATCCGGCTTGGCTCCTCCTTTTGCCGAACTACAATCGGTCTTGACTTGGGAGCCGGGCCGACGGGAGGCGAGCGGTGAGCGGACGCGCGTATATGAGAGCCGCGTCCTCGGCGGTCGCGTCCGTGGGCCTCGCCACGGTGGCGATCCTGGTCATGGGCCCAGTGATCGGCGCCAACGCCGACCCCGTGGAGCCGTGCGACCCCGTCCAGGACCCCCAGTGCGCCGTCGTCACGGTCACCGTCACCCAGACGCCGCCGGCCACCTCCTCGGCGGAGGCGAGCCCCACGGCCGAGCCGGTGGTGACCAAGACCGTCACCATCACGCCGACGCCGAAGCAGACCAAGACCAAGACGCCCAAGCCGGCCACGACGACCACCGCTCCCCCCGCGTCCACCACGGAGCAGGATCTCCCGCCGCAGACCACGCAGACGCTCCCCACGCTGACCGAGGCCCCCACCCCGAGTCCCAGCCCGTCCCCCGAGGACGACGGACAGGTGCTGCTGCCCCAGGCGTCCGCGTCGCCGGACGTGGCGCAGCAGACCCCCACCGCGGGCGCGTCGTTCGAGCAGCCCGATCCCGAGACGGTGCCGATCGAGATCCGCAACGCGTCTCCGGAGTACGACAAGCCGACGCTGGCCCACCGGCTCGCCATCCCCGCCGGGGTTCTCGTGGGCATCGCGCTGATCGCCTGGCTGATCTTCGAGGGCCGGCTGCGGAGGATGGCGCACGCCGCCGCCGTACGGCGGGGAGGCCCGGCCGCGGCGCGGACGGCGACTCCCGAGCCGGCGGCGTTCCCGGCGGCCACGCCCGGCTACGCCCCGATGGTCGGCTTCGTGCCCATGCAGCCCTACACGATGGGGTATCCGCAGCAGCCGCAGCCCTACGGCTACCCGGTGCCGTACGGCTACGCCCAGCCGTACGGCTATCCGCCGGCGGACCCCGCCCAGATGCAGGCCCAGATGCAGGCCCAGCAGCAGGCACAGGGTCAGCAGTATCCGGCCCCGGCCGACCCCTGGGCCGAGGCAACCGGCCCCGGCGAGGACCCGAACACCCGCCGCTGAAAGTGAGAAGCGCCGATCGGACCGGCCGATCGGCGCTTCCTCCCCGGGCTCAGCGCTGACGCTTGAAGATCTTCGAGCCCAGCCAGACCAGCGGGTCGTACTTCCGGTCGACGACGCGTTCCTTCATCGGGATCAACGCGTTGTCGGTGATCTTGATGTGCTCGGGGCAGACCTCGGTGCAGCACTTGGTGATGTTGCAGTAGCCGAGGCCGTGCTCCTCCTGCGCCGACTCCTTGCGGTCCGCCACGTCGTACGGATGCATGTCGAGCTCGGCGATCCGCATGAGGTAGCGCGGGCCGGCGAAGTTCGGCTTGTTGTCCTCATGATCGCGGATCACGTGGCAGACGTTCTGGCACATGAAGCACTCGATGCACTTGCGGAACTCCTGCGACCGCTCGACGTCGACCTGCTGCATGCGGTACTCGCCCGGCTTGACGTCGGCCGGCGGCGTGAACGACGGGATCTCCCGCGCCTTCTGGTAGTTGAACGACACGTCCGTCACCAGGTCCTTGATGACCGGGAACGTCCGCAGCGGCGTGACCGTGATGGTCTCGCTCTCCTCGAAGGTGGACATCCGGGTCATGCAGCCCAGCCGGGGCTTGCCGTTGATCTCCATCGAGCACGACCCGCACTTGCCGGCCTTGCAGTTCCAGCGGACCGCGAGGTCGGGCGCCTGCGTGGCCTGGAGCCGGTGGATGACGTCGAGGACGACCTCGCCCTCGTTCACCTCGACGGTGAAGTCCTCCAGGCGGCCCTCGCCGCCCTCACCGCGCCAGATGCGGAACTTCGCCTTGTATCCCATCACGACTCCTTGACCGCGGTGTCGTACTCCGCCAGCTCTTCCTCGGTGAGGTACTTCTCCAGCTCGGAGCGCTCGAACAGGCTGATGAGGTCGCCCCGCATGGACGGCTGGATCTTCTCCTCGACCGTGACGGACGTGCCGTCCGGGGAGGCGGAGCAGACCAGCAGCCTGCGCCGCCACTCGGCCGACATGCCCGGGTAGTCGTCGCGGGTGTGACCGCCGCGGCTCTCCTCCCGCAGCAGCGCGGCCTTCGCCACGCACTCGCTCACCAGCAGCATGTTCCGCAGGTCGAGCGCCAGGTGCCAGCCGGGGTTGTAGATACGGCTGCCCGAGGAGGCGCAGTTCTTGGCCCGCTCCTTGAGCTTCTCGATGACCTGGAGGGCCTCGCTGATCTCCTCGGACTTGCGGATGATGCCGACCAGGTCGTTCATCGTGCGCTGCAGCTCGTGGTGGACCTCGTACGGGTTCTCCCCGCCGGTGCGCTCCAGCGGGGCCAGCGCCTCGGCCTTGGCCTCATCGAGGCCGCTCACCGCCGGCCGCCTGGCCAACCCGTCCACGTACGCGGCGGCTCCCGCGCCGGCCCGGCGGCCGAACACCAGCAGGTCCGACAGCGAGTTGCCGCCGAGGCGGTTCGAGCCGTGCATGCCGCCGGAGACCTCGCCGGCCGCGAACAGCCCGGGGACCGACGCGGCGCCGGTGTCGGCGTTCACCTCGACGCCGCCCATGACGTAGTGGCAGGTCGGGCCGACCTGCATGGGCTCCTTCGTGATGTCGACGTCCGCCAGCTCCTTGAACTGGTGGTGCATCGACGGCAGCCGCCTGGTGATTTCGGCGGCGGGCAGGCGGGTGGACACGTCGAGGAACACGCCGCCCTGCGGTGACCCGCGCCCGGCCTTCACCTCGGCGTTGATCGCCCTGGCCACCTCGTCACGGGGCAGCAGCTCCGGCGGACGCCGGTTGTTGGCCTGGTCGTCGTACCAGCGGTCCGCCTCCTCCTCGGTCGTCGCGTACTTGTCCTTGAACACGTCCGGGATGTAGTCGAACATGAAGCGGCGGCCCTCGGAGTTGCGCAGGACACCGCCGTCGCCGCGCACCGACTCCGTCACCAGGATGCCGCGCACCGACGGGGGCCAGACCATGCCCGTCGGGTGGAACTGGATGAACTCCATGTTGATGAGCTTCGCGCCGGCGAGCAGGGCCAGCGCGTGGCCGTCACCGGTGTACTCCCAGGAGTTCGACGTGACGACGAACGACTTGCCGATGCCGCCGGTGGCCAGGACCACGGCGGGGGCGTCGAAGACGATGAACTCGCCGGTCTCGCGCCAGTAGCCGAAGGCCCCGGAGATCGCGTCGCCGTCCTTGAGCAGCCGGGTGATCGTGCACTCGGCGAAGACCTTGATGTACGCCTCGGGGTCGCCGTGCAGCTTCTCGTCCTCCTGCTGCAGGGCGACGACGCGCTGCTGCAGGGTGCGGATCATCTCCAGGCCGGTACGGTCGCCGACGTGGGCGAGCCGCGGGTACTCGTGGCCGCCGAAGTTGCGCTGGCTGATCTTGCCGTCCTTGGTGCGGTCGAACAGCGCGCCCCAGGCCTCCAGCTCCCAGACGCGGTCCGGGGCCTCCTTCGCGTGCAGCTCCGCCATGCGCCAGTTGTTGAGGAACTTGCCTCCGCGCATGGTGTCGCGGAAGTGAACCATCCAGTTGTCGCTGCTGTTGACGTTGCCCATCGCGGCGGCGGCGCCGCCCTCGGCCATGACCGTGTGGGCCTTGCCGAACAGCGACTTGCAGACGATGGCCGTCCGCTTGCCCTGCTGCCGCGCCTCGATCGCCGCGCGGAGCCCCGCTCCACCGGCTCCGATGACGACGACGTCGTATTCGTGACGCTCCACTTGAAATCCTTATGCGAACGGGAAGTTGATGACGCCCTTGGCGACGAGCCGCACGTACAGGTCGGCGATCATGACCGAGAAGAGCGAGGCCCAGGCGAACTTCTGGTGCTTCGCGTTGAGCTTCGAGACCAGGGTCCACGCCTTGTAGCGCAGCGGGTGCTTGGAGAAGTGGTTCAGGCGCCCGGCGGTGATGTGACGGCACGAGTGGCAGCCGAACGTGTAGCCGAGGATCAGTGCGGCGTTCACGAGCAGAATCCAGCTGCCCAGCCCGGCGGGCCTGTGCACCAGCGCGAGCACCGCGTCGTACGTCAGGATCAGGCCGATGACGATGGCGAAGTAGAAGAAGTAGCGGTGGATGTTCTGCAGGATCAGCGGCAGACGCGTCTCACCGGTGTACTTCCCGTGCGGCTCGGCCACGGCGCACGCCGGCGGCGACAGCCAGAACGACCGGTAGTAGGCCTTGCGGTAGTAGTAGCAGGTGAGCCGGAACCCACCGGGCAGTCCGAGGATCAATATCCCGGGCGGCAGCGCGTACCAGTCGCCGAACGGGGCCAACCCGAACAACCGGGCCCCTTCGGGACATGACGTCGCCAGACACGGCGACGAGAAAGGTGCGATGTACGGGTCGGTGAAGTAGCTCCCGTCAAAGGTCGCCCACACACCGTAAATCAAGAACAACAGGAGCCCGGCGAACGTGAGCGCCGGGGCCAGCCACCATCGGTCGGTGCGAAGAGTGCGCACCCTGATCTGCGCGCGTTGTTTCCTTGCCGCGCTCTCGGCCGTTGTCTGGGTCATCGGAGACCTTCCACCCTCACTGACTCCGCGCACGCCGGAGCGACCGCGCCGTACTGCTCAGGCCGTGCGCGTTATTGGTGGGGCACACATTACGACGAGCACATCACGAAGTGTGAGGAGGGTCACTCCTCCTCCATGTGATCTCGGTCACTTCCCCGGCAGTTTGACCACGGTCACGAAGAATTCGTCGACCTGCCGTACTACCCGCGTGAACTGGTCGAAATCCACGGGTTTTGTGATGTACGCGTTGGCGTGCAGGTTGTATCCACGCAGGATATCCTGCTCGGCCTCCGATGTGGTGAGGATCACAACGGGGATGCTCCGCAGGGAGGGGTCCTTCTTGACCTCCTCCAGCACCTCGAAGCCGTTCACGCGGGGCAGGTTGAGGTCGAGCAGCACCAGGTCGGGCCGGGGCGCCGAGGTGTACGGCCCCTCGGCGCGCAGGAAGGCCAGCGCCTGCTCGCCGTCGTTGACCACGTGGAGGTTGTTGCCGACCTTGTTGTAGGAGAACGCCTCCTGGCAGAGCAGGACGTCGCCCGGGTCGTCCTCGACCAGGAGGACCTCGATCGGGCGGAATTCAGTCATCGGGATCTCCCAGGGCCGGCAGCGTCCAGCGGAATGTGGCTCCGGCGCTCTCGTTCGTGTCGAGCCAGATCCGGCCGCCATGATATTCGACGATTTTGCGGCACAGAGCCAGTCCGATGCCCGTTCCCGGGTAGACGTCCCTCGGGTGCAGGCGCTGGAAGATCAGGAAGATCCGGTCGGCGTACTTCGCGTCGACGCCGATCCCGTTGTCCGCGCAGCTTAACTCCCACATGTCGCCGTTCCGCCGTACGCCGATGTGGACGCGGGGAGGCTCCTCGGAACGGAACTTGAGCGCGTTGCTGACGAGGTTCTGGAAGAGCTGGGTCAGCAGCGTGCGGTTGCCGACGACCTTGGGCATGTCGTCGTTCGTGACCGTGGCGCCGGTCTCCGACAGCCGGGAGTCGAGGTTGCGCAGGGCGGCGGCCAGCGCGTCGCCCGTGTCCATCTCCTCCCGCTCGCCGCCCACCCGGCCCACCCGCGAGAAGTCGAGCAGGTCGTTGATGAGCAGCTGCATGCGGCGGGCGCCGTCGACCGCGAAGCCGATGTACTGCCGCGCGCGGTCGTCGAGGCGGTCGGCGTAGCGCTGCTCCAGCATCTGGGTGAAGCTCGCCACCTTGCGCAGCGGCTCCTGCAGGTCGTGGCTGGCCACATAGGCGAACTGCTCGAGCTCCCGGTTGGAACGCTTGAGCTCCTCGGCCTGCTCGGCGAGCTGCTGGCGGGCCTCGACGGACGACTGCCACTCGGTCATGATGCGGCGGCGCATCCCGTCGATGTGGCCGGACAGCTCCCACAGCTCGGCCGGCCGCTCGACCCCGAGCTCGTGGTCGAAGTCGCCCGCCGCGACCGCCCGGACCTGCCGGGTGAGCCGCGCGATCGGGCCGGCGACGGCGCGGCGCACGATCAGCGCGCAGAACACGATCGCCAGCACCATCGCGCCGGCCAGCGCCGCGACCGCCCAGTAGATGGTGTTCCACCCGGAGTAGAGCCGGTCCCTGGCGACGTCGTGCAAGCGCCCCAGCACGGCCTGCTGCTCGTCGAGGGCGGCCCTGACCGCCGAGAAGCGCTGCAGGTTGTGCTTGGCCAGGTCGGTGAGCGGCGCCGGGCCGCTCTTGAGCGTCCGCGTGACCACGGGCTCGGCGTAGTCGCGCCGCCAGGCGTCCGTCGCCCCGGTGAGCTCGCGGATCTGCCGCCGCACGCCGTAGCCCTCGGGCAGCTCGGGGACGAGCTTGGCGATGGCGTCCTTGGCCGACTGCTCCTCGGCGACGCCCTGGCGATAACTGTCGAGGTACTGCTGCTCGCCGGTCAGCCCGTAGCCGCGGATCGCGCCCTCCTGCGCCTGCACGGCCCGGGCCACCCGCAGCGTCTGCAGGGCGGCGGGGTCGACCGCGTCCACGAGGGTCCGCCGGGCGTCGTACGTCGTGGAGAGCGCGAGCAGGATCGCGCTGAGCGCGATCACGAAGATGACCAGGACGCCCGCTCCGGCGAGCAGGAACCACCGGCCGACCGGCAGGCGGGAGCCGCGCCCGGACGGGGCGAGCGGGGGCAGCGGGGGCGGGGTCGTCACGTCCGGCGCCTGGACAGAGTCGGGCACGGTCATGCTCCGGCCTCCCGGACACGCTGGTCGGGGTGGCCGCGGGCCACGAGCACGGCGGCGACGTCGTCGTGCATCGCGCCGTCGAGGCTGGCGATGATGCGGTCGAGGTCGATGCCGTCCTGCGCGCGGATCAGGTTCGCGAGCCCCTCGGTGCCGAGCAGGTCGCGGTTCTCACCGACGGTGGCCTCGATCAGGCCGTCGGTGTAGAGCAGCAGCGACCACCTGTCGCCCAGGGTGATGTCGATGGGCGACCACTGGATGTCCGGGAAGATCCCCAACGGCGGGCCGGACGGCGTCTCGGTGACCACGCCGAGCACGCCGTCGCGCAGCAGCAGCGGCGGTGGGTGCCCGATCACGTGCAGGCGGGCGGTGGTCAGGTCGGGGGCGATGGTGGCGCTGCACATCGTGGTGAAGATCTCCGGTGACTTGCGCTCGTGCCGCAGCAGCGTGTCGAGCGTGCGCAGCACGTCGTTGCCGGTCTGCCCGGCCAGCACCAGCGTGCGCCAGGCGATGCGCAGCGCCGTGCCGAGCGCGGCCTCGTCGGGCCCGTGCCCGCACACGTCGCCGATCAGCACGTGGACCGCGCCGTCGGGCGTCTGCACGGTGTCCCAGAAGTCGCCCGCGAGCAGCCCGCCCGTACGTCCGGGAAGGTAGCGGGCCTGGTGGTGCAGGAGCATGGGGTCGAGCAGGGGGACCGGCAGCAGGCCGCGTTCGAGCCGGGAGTTCTCCTTGCTGACGATGCGTTCCTGCAGGAGCTCGCGCATGGCGAGGTCGGCGCGCTTGCGCTCGATGGCGTAGCGGATCGCGCGGATCAGCAGCCGGTCGTCGACGTCCTGCTTGACCAGGAAGTCCTGCGCCCCGGCGGCGACCGCCTCGATGCCGACGTGTGAGTCCCCGAGTCCGGTGAGGACGAGCACCGCCGTGTCCGTGGCCATGGCGAGGATCTGCTGGAGCGCCTCCAGCCCCGACGCGTCGGGAAGGGAGAGGTCGACGAGCACGCACTGCACGTCGTCGGTGAGCCGTGCCCGCCCCTCGGCGAGCGTCCGCGCCCAGGTGATCTTCGGTGGCCTCTCGGCGCCCGCCAGCAACTCCTCGACGAGAAACGCGTCGCCGGCGTCGTCCTCGATCAGCAGGAGGGTAAGCGGATCGGGCAGATCAGGTGAGACGGGGGTCACGAACGCCTCTCCAGCGTCGGGATCATCGTGGGCACAAACCTATCGTCTGGGGGCGGCCCGATAGGGCTCACACATCAACGAGCGCCTCTATTCCCTGGGGAAGCGTGCCGTCACGTGCCGCCTCGCCGAGGAACGACAACAGCGTCCCACGGAAGGCCTGCGCCGCCCGGGTCGGCTCGACGTCCTTGCGGTGGGCGAGGGCGACCGTACGGCGAAGCCCGGGCAGCAGCGGTGTGCCCGTCAGCCTCGGCCGGTTCTCCAGCACCATCGAGGGCACGACCGCGATGCCCAGCCCCGCCTCGACGAACCGCAGCACCGCGTCCATCTCCCCGCCCTCCACCGCGAAGCGCGGCTCGAAGCCCGCCTGCCGGCAGGCCGCCAGCGTCGCCTCCCGCACGTCGTAGCCCCGGCGGAACATGACCATGGGCCGCCCGCGCAGGTCCTCGATCCGCATGTACGACCTGCGGCCCCGGACCGACGTGGAGGCCACGACGAGGTTCTCGCTCAGGATCTCCTGGGTCACCAGGGACGGGTCGCTGCTCTGCAGCGGGAGGATGATCAGCGCCAGGTCGAGCTGGCCCCGGGCGAGATCGCGGACGAGGTCGCGGGATCCGCCCTCCTCCACCTGCAGCTCTACCCCCGGGTAGTCGTGGTGGAAGCGGGCCAGCGCGTCGGCCAGCAGCCCGGCGCACAGCGACGGGGTCGCGCCCAGGCGCACCCGCCCCCGCCGCAGCCCCGCCAGCTCGGCGACCTCGCGCCGGGCGGTCTCCGCGTCGGCGAGCATGCGACGGGCGAGCGGGAGCAGCGCCTCACCCGCGGGGGTGAGCGTGACGTTGCCCCGCGCCCGGCTGAACAGGGGCGCTCCCAACTCGGTCTCCAGGCTCTTGATCTGCTTGCTCAGCGACGGCTGCGCGACCCGCATCCGCTCCGCGGCCTGCGTGAAGTGCCGCGTCTCGGCCACGGCCATGAAGTAGGCCAGTTGCTGGAGCTGCACGACTCAATAGCCTAGGGCTATCGACGGAACCGGCTCGATGCGGGTCCCATGCGGGGAACAGGTGTGAATTTCGTCGCACACCTTGTGACTTCCGACTCTGGGAAACCGTACGGGACAGAGCGCATAGCCCGCGGCTATCGAAACCAGACCCGTCATGACTTGGACGCCTCAAAAACGCGAACCTAGCGTCTATTCACGTGACTGCGACTGTTGACCACTCCGTGGACCCCGCTTCTGTGGACAGGGGTTCGGCGACCGCGCCGGTTCCCGCGCATGACGCACCTCGCAAGCCCTCCGGGGCCGCGCCGCGTACGCCTGACCGTCGCGGCCTGCTCGGCACCTCGGCCGGCAGGAAGGCCGTCATGGCCGTCACGGGGGCCGTTCTCGTGCTCTTCCTGATCGCCCACATGCTGGGCAATCTCAAGATCTTCCTGGGTGCCGACTCCTTCAACCACTATGCCGAATGGTTGCGCACCGTGGGCTCGCCCGCGTTGCCGAACCGGACGATTTTGACGATCACCGAGATCGTGCTCGCGCTCTGCGTCGTGCTGCACATGTGGGCGGCCGTGTCGCTCGCCCGCCGGGCGGCCAAGGCACGGCCCGTCAAGTACGCGGCCAAGCGGAAGTCGCAGGCCAAGGGGTACGCCACGCACACCATGCGGTACGGCGGCGTGATCATCCTCCTCTTCGTGATCTGGCACCTGCTCGACATGACCTTCGGCACGGTCAACCCCAAGGGCGGCGACGCCACGCCGTTCGACCGGATGGTCGCCGGCTTCCAGCCCGAGCGCTGGTGGGTGACGGTGTTCTACCTGGTCGCCATGGTGATGGTCGGCCTCCACCTGCGCCACGGCCTGTGGAGCGCGTTCCAGTCGCTCGGCCTGACCCGCCGCCCCCGCTCTCGCGGCGCGCTGCAGACGGGCGCCGCCGCGGTCTCCGCGGTGCTGGTGCTCGGATTCGTCGCCGCGCCCATCTGCATCATGATCGGAGTGGTCAAGTGAAGTTCCGCCGCCGCGCCCAGCAGCAGGAGGAGCACGTGAGCCTCCCCGGGACGTACCGGGTGGGCGAGCCCATCCGGGACACCAAGGCGCCGGAGGGTCCCATCGAGGACCGCTGGGACAAGCGTCGTTTCCAGGCCAAGCTGGTCAACCCGGTCAACAAGCGCAAGCTGACCGTCATCGTCGTCGGCACCGGCCTGGCCGGCGGCTCCGCCGCGGCCACGCTCGGCGAGCTGGGCTACAAGGTCAAGTCGTTCTGCTACCAGGACTCGCCCCGCCGGGCCCACTCGATCGCCGCCCAGGGCGGCATCAACGCCGCCAAGAACTACCGCGGCGACGGCGACAGCATCTACCGGCTGTTCTACGACACCGTGAAGGGCGGCGACTACCGCGCCCGCGAGTCGAACGTGTACCGCCTCGCGCAGGTCAGCGTGAACATCATCGACCAGGCGGTGGCGCAGGGCGTGCCGTTCGCCCGCGAGTACGGCGGCCTGCTCGACACCCGATCCTTCGGCGGCACCCAGGTGTCGCGGACCTTCTACGCCCGCGGCCAGACGGGCCAGCAGCTCCTGCTCGGCGCGTACCAGGCCCTGGAGCGGCAGGTCGCGGCGGGGAACGTGGAGGTCCACACCCGCCACGAGATGCTCGAGCTCATCGTCAGCGGCGGCCGGGCCCGGGGCATCGTGGTCCGCGACATGGTCACCGGGGAGATCGAGACCCACCTCGCCGACGCCGTCGTGCTCGCCAGCGGCGGCTACGGCAACGTGTTCTTCCTGTCGACGAACGCCAAGGGCTGCAACACCACGGCCATCTGGCGGGCGCACAAGAAGGGCGCCTACTTCGGCAACCCCTGCTACACGCAGATCCACCCGACCTGCATCCCGCAGAGCGGCGACCACCAGTCGAAGCTGACGCTGATGTCGGAGTCGCTGCGCAACGACGGCCGCGTCTGGGTGCCGAAGCGCAAGGGCGACGACCGCGCGCCCGGCGACATCCCCGAGGGCGAGCGCGACTACTACCTGGAGCGCATCTACCCGGCGTTCGGCAACCTCGTCCCGCGTGACATCGCCAGCCGCGCCGCCAAGAACGTCTGCGACGAGGGCCGCGGCGTCGGCCCCGGCGGCCTCGGCGTCTACCTCGACTTCGCCGACGCCATCCGCCGGATGGGCCGCGACGCGGTCGAGAAGAAGTACGGCAACCTCTTCGAGATGTACGAGCGCATCACCGGCGAGAACCCGTACGAGGTGCCGATGCGCATCTACCCGGCCGTCCACTACACGATGGGCGGGCTGTGGGTGGACTACGACCTGCAGTCGACGATCCCCGGGCTGTTCGTGATCGGCGAGGCCAACTTCTCCGACCACGGCGCCAACCGCCTGGGCGCCTCGGCCCTCATGCAGGGCCTGGCGGACGGCTACTTCGTGCTGCCGACGACGATCGGCGACTACCTCGCCGGAGCCGGGTCGTTCGGCCCGGTCGAGGAGGGCGACGTCGCGGAGGCCAGGAAGGCGGTGCAGGACAAGATCGACAAGCTCCTGTCCGTGAACGGCGACCGCACGGCCGACTCCTACCACCGTGAGCTCGGCCGGATCATGTGGGACTACTGCGGCATGGAGCGCACCGAGGAGTCGCTGCGCAAGGCGCTGGAGCGCATCCCCGAGCTGCGCGAGGAGTTCTGGAACAACGTCAAGGTGCCGGGCGACGCCGAGGGGCTCAACCAGGCGCTCGAACGCGCCGGCCGGGTGGCCGACTTCCTGGAGCTCGCCGAGCTGATGTGCATCGACGCGCTGCACCGTACGGAGTCGTGCGGCGGCCACTTCCGGGCCGAGTCGCAGGACGCGGACGGCGAGGCGCTGCGCGACGACGAGAACTTCGCCTACGTCGCGGCGTGGGAGTGGACCCCGGACGGCCCGGTCCTGCACAAGGAAGAGCTCAACTACGAGTACGTCAAGATGACCCAGCGGAGCTACAAGTGAACCTGACCCTCAAGATCTGGCGGCAGAACGGCTCGTCGGACAAGGGACGGATGGTGACCTACCGGGTCGAAGACGTCTCGCCGGACATGTCGTTCCTGGAAATGCTCGACGTGCTGAACGAGCGGCTGATCCTGGCGGGCGACGACCCGGTCGCCTTCGACCACGACTGCCGCGAGGGCATCTGCGGCATGTGCGGCATGGTCATCAACGGTGTCGCGCACGGCGAGCAGAAGCTCACCACGACCTGCCAGCTGCACATGCGGCACTTCAAGGACGGCGACGTGATCACCATCGAGCCGTGGCGGTCGGCGGCGTTCCCGGTGATCAAGGACCTCGTGGTGAACAGGTCGGCGTTCGACCGGATCATCCAGGCGGGCGGCTTCATCTCCGTCCCCACCGGGTCCGCCCCCGAAGCGCACTCCGTCCCGGTGCCGAAGGCCGACGCCGACGCCGCCTTCGACGCCGCGACCTGCATCGGCTGCGGTGCGTGCGTCGCGGCCTGCCCCAACGGCTCGGCCTCGCTGTTCACCGCGGCGAAGATCACCCACCTGGGCCTGCTGCCGCAGGGCCAGCCGGAGCGCGAGTCCCGCGCCCGGGCGATGGTCGAGCAGATGGACGCCGAGGGCTTCGGCGGCTGCACCAACACCGGCGAGTGCACGGCGGTGTGCCCCAAGGGCATCCCGTTCGACACGATCGCCCGGATGAACGCCGACTACCTCAAGGCCGCCTCGAAGTAGGGCGACCGCACGCGGTGAAGGCGTGAGTCGCACGGCTCACGCCTTCACCGCGACATAATCCCTCCTCCTCCCGGGTAACGTGTGCTTTGTGTTGGCGTAACACGCCTGCCGTGACCCCGCAGGCGAGGGAGTGAGCATGCCCGTGTCCGGTCCACGTTCCACATTGAGAGTCGCGTCCGCGGTCCACGACGCCGCCGTCGTCGTGCGCGTGGAAGGGGACCTCGACGCCGGCACCGTTCATCTTCTCCACAACGAGTTGCGCCAGGTCTGGGAGTCGCCCGGGACGTCCGTCCTCGTGCTCGACGTCGCGGAGGTCATGTTCTGCGACTCGCGTGGGCTGAGCGAGCTGATCTCCGCGTTGCAGCGCGGTCAGGCGCTGAACGTCCGGTTGATCCTGACCGGTGTGCAGGGCGTGCTGCGCCGGGTGCTGACGATCACCGGGCTGCGCAACGTGTTCGAGCAGCACGAGACCGTCGCGGAGGCGCTGAGCCAGGCCGCGGACGCCGGCCCGCGCCGCCCCCGGCCGCAGACTCGGCCCGGCGGCGACTCGGACACCGGATCGGGCGGACTGTACGAAACCGCCGGCGACCGCTGAGCCGGGCCGGACCGCACCATCTGTCCTCCGCGAAGGTGAAGCCCGAATGCCTTGCCTCCCCCTGCCTGCCGGGGTAATTAGGGGTGTAACTTCTCTGTAGATCTTCCGGATGAAGATCCAAGGACCGAGGACAGGGAATGCCGACGAGACTTGGCGTCACGGTGAGCCATGAGGCGACGCACGTTCTCGTCACTCTGACCGGCGAACTGGACGTGATCTCCGGCGAGCGGCTGCGCACCGTGTTCGGCAAGCTGTCGGACGAGGGCAACACCCGGCTGGTCGTGGACACGTCCGAGCTGACCTTCTGCGACTCCATGGGCCTGCGGCTGCTGCTGGAGGCGCATGATCGCGCGGTCGAGGCGGGCGGGTTCATGAAGCTCGCCGGCGTCCGAGGCGTCTTCCGGAGAATCCTCACGGTGACCGGGCTGCACGCCGCGTTCCCCATCTACGAAACTGTTCCGGACGCCCTGGCCGCGCTGGACGACTGACGCCGGCCCGTCAGAGGCCGCCCCTGACCTCCGCCCGGAGGGCGGGCAGATCGACCCCGGCGTCCGTCAGGATGCGCACGCCCAGACCTTCGCCCTCCCGGATGATGCCGAGGAGGATGTGCCCGTCGCGGATCTCCTTGCTCTTGAGCGCGATGGCCTCGCGCAACGCGAGTTCGAGCGTCTTCTTGGCCCGCGGGCCGAACGGGGCCCGGCGCCCGCTGAGGAGCGCGCCCCGGCGGTCGCGACGCGGCTCCCGGTCGAGGGCCCCGACGCCGAAGACCTCCTCGACCCTCTCCCGGACGGCCGACAGGTCGATGCCGATCGACTCCAGGGCCTCGGCGTCGATGTCGCCGCCCGTGGCGTCGCCGAGGATCCGGACCAGCTCGGCCCGCACCCGATCACCCGTGATCCCGCGGGCCATGAGGAGCCGGGCGGACAACGTCTCCGGGCGGCTCAGCAGGCCGAGCAGCAGGTGCTCGGTGCCCACCTGCCTGTGCCGGAGCTCTCTGGCCTGCTCGTTGGCGTGTATGACGACCTGCCGCGCGTCGTCGGTGAATCTCTCCAGCATCTACTTCTCCCGTCTCAGCAGTCCTCGGCCGCCCGCGTACTTCTTGTGCACCGCCTGCCGGGACACCCCGAGCAGGAGGGCGATGTCCTGCCAGGACCACCCCGCGGTGCGGGCGTTCTCCACCTGCAGCGCTTCGAGCCGTTCCACCAGGAGCCGCAGGGCGCGTACGGCCCGCAGGCCGACGGCTGGATCGCGGCTGCCGGCGTCGCTCGCCAGCTGTGCCGTATCGCTCATGTCGTCAACATAAGTTGACAGTTGGACGTCTGTCAACCTTGGTTGACGCATTGATCCTTCAGGGAAAACGATTTGCCCGCCGACCTGCGTCTTTGCGAGCCTGGAACGACCATGCGCTCTCTTCCTGTGGCCGATCCCGGCACTCCCGACGCCCGCGGGCCGCTCCGCTACCTGTGGTGGGTGGCGCGCGCCCAGGCCGCTCCGCTGCTGGCCGGAGTCGGTCTCGCGGTGCTGTGGTGGCTGGGACAGGCACTCGTGCCGGCGGCCCTGGGCAAGGCGATCGACGCGATGGCCCAGCGGGACGCGGGCACGCTGATGAAGTGGTCGGCGGTGGTGCTCGGCCTCGGCGTGGTCCAGGCGGTCGCCGGCGTCCTGCGCCACCGTTTCGCCGTCGTCACCTGGCTGTCGGCGGCCTATCGCACGGTGCAGGTCACCGTACGGCAGGCGGCCAGGCTCGGGGCGACCCTGCCGAAGCGCCTGTCGACGGGCGAGGTCGTCAGCGTGGGCAACTCGGACATCGCGCACATCGGCAACGCGATGGACATCCTCCTGCGGGGCGCCGGCGCGGTCGTCGCGGTCGTCGCGGTGACCGTGATCCTCATCAGCACCTCGGTACCGCTCGGTCTTGTCGTGCTGGTCGGAGTGCCGCTGATGGCGGCCGCGGTGGGACCCCTGCTCAAGCCGCTGCACCGGCGCCAGCACGGGCAACGCGACCTGCAGGGCGACCTGGCCACCCGGGCGGCCGACATCGTGGCCGGCCTGCGGGTGCTGCGGGGCGTCGGCGGCGAGCAGGTCTTCGCCGCCCGTTACCGCGAGGAGTCGCAGCGCGTACGACGGGCGGGCGTGCGGGTGGCCTCGGTGGAGTCCCTGCTGGAGGGCGCCCAGGTCCTGCTGCCCGGCGTGCTGATCGCGTGCGTGACCTGGCTCGGCGCGCACTTCGCGCTGGAGGGCCGCATCACCCCCGGTCAGCTCGTCGCGTTCTACGGCTACGCGGTCTTCCTGATCGCGCCCCTGCGTACGCTGACCGAGGCCGCCGACAAGCTCACCAAGGGGCACGTGGCGGCGCGCCGCGTGTGCCGGATCCTGTCCCTGGAGCCCGAGATCGCCGGCGGCGACGGCCGCTTCTTCACCGGCGAGGGCACGCTCCGCGACGGCGAATCGGGCGCCGAGGTCCGGCCCGGCCGGCTCACCGCGCTCGCGGCGGCCGCGCCGGAGGACGCCATCGCCATCGCCGACCGCCTGGGCGGGTTCGCCCCCGGCGACGTCACGATCGGCGGCGGCCCGCTCGCGGAGCTGCCGCTCGCCGAGGTCAGGCGGCACATCCTGGTGGCCGACAACGGCGCGCGGCTGTTCAGCGGACGGCTGCGCGACGAGCTGGACGTGCGGGGCGCGGCCGGCGACGAGGAGATCCGCCAGGCGCTGTACGCCGCGTGCGCCGAGGACATCGTGGCGGCGCTGCCCGAGGGCCTGGACGCGCACGTGGCCGAGTCGGGCCGGGAGTTCTCCGGCGGCCAGCAGCAACGGCTGCGGCTGGCCCGGGCGCTGCTCGCCGACCCGGAGATCCTCATCCTGGTCGAGCCCACCAGCGCCGTGGACGCGCACACGGAGGCGCGCGTCGCCGAACGGCTGGGCAAGGCGCGGTCGGGCCGCGCGACCCTGGTCTGCACGACCAGCCCGCTCGTGCTCGACCGGGCCGACCACGTGCTGTACGTGGAGGGCGGCGTGGTGCGGGCCGAAGGCACCCACCGGGCACTGCTGGACGCGGAACCCGGTTATCGCTCGACCGTGACACGAGGGGAAGACTGAGCATGGCCCGCGAGATCCTGCCGGTCGCCGACCGGGCGCAGGTGCGCGCCTACGCGCGGCGGCTGACGCTGAAGTATCCGCGCGAGCTCGGCCTGGCTCTGGCCCTGCACGCCCTCGCGGCGGTCGCCGGCCTGTTCGCGCCCCGCATGCTCGGCGAGCTGGTCCAGGGCCTGGCCGAGGGCCGGGGCGACCTGCGCGTCGACGCCGTCGCCCTGGCCATCGCCGGCTTCGTGGTCGCGCAGGGGGTGCTGGTCAGGTTCGCGGTCTACGCGTCGTCGCGCCTGGGCGAGAAGGTGCTGGCCGAGCTGCGCGAGGAGTTCGTGGACCGGGTGCTCGCGCTGCCGCTCTCGACGGTGGAGCGGGCCGGTTCCGGCGACCTCATCACCCGCACCTCCAGGGACGTGGACGCGCTGTCCCGCAGCGTGCGCCACGCCGTGCCGGAGACGCTGATCGCGGTCGTGACCGGCGCCTTCGTCGTGGGCGCCGTGATCCTCGTCGGCCCGGTCATGGCGGTGCCGTCGCTCGTCGCCGTGCCGCTGCTGTGGGGCGCCACCCGCTGGTACCTCAACCGGGCCAGGGACGGCTATCTGCGGGAGAACGCGGCGTACGCCGACATGACCGAAGGGCTGGCGGAGACCGTCGAGGGTGCGCGCACCATCGAGGCGCTGGGGCTGGAAAGCCGCCGCCTGGCCCGTACGGACCGGGACATCGCCCGGTCGTTCGCGGCCGAGCGGTACACCCTGGGCCTGCGCATGGTGTGGTTCCCCGCGATCGAGTTCGGCTACGTGATCCCGGTCGTGGCGACCCTCTTCCTCGGCGGGCTGTTCTCCATCGAGGGCTGGGTGACGGTGGCCCAGGTGACGACGGCCACGCTCTACGTCCAGCAACTCATCGACCCGCTCGACCGGCTGCTGTCGTGGGTGGACGAGCTCCAGGTCGGCGGGGCCTCGATGGCCCGCCTGCTGGGCGTGGCCAACGTGCCCGACGACCGCAGCGCGGGCGACGCCCGTCCGGTGGGGGAGGAGCTGAAGGTCAGCGGCGTGCGGTACGCCTACCGCGCGGGCCACGACGTGCTGCACGGCATCGACCTCGACGTACGCCCGGGAGAACGGCTGGCCATGGTAGGGCCGTCTGGGGCGGGCAAGTCGACGCTGGGCCGCCTCATCGCCGGGGTGCACGCGCCGGGGAGCGGGTCGGTCACGGTCGGCGGGGTGCCGCTGGTCGAGCTGCCGCTCGACGAGCTGCGCGGGCACGTCGCCCTGGTCACCCAGGAGCACCACGTCTTCCGGGGCACGCTGCGCGACAACCTCCTCATCGCACGGCCGGACGCCTCCGACGCGGAGATACGGCGGTCGCTGGAGGCCGTGGACGCCTGGGACTGGGTGACCGCCCTCGACGGCGCGCTGGACACCGTCGTCGGCTCCGGCGGCACGGCGATCTCCCCGGCCCAGGCGCAGCAGCTCGCGCTCGCCCGGCTGGTGCTGGCCGACCCGCACACGCTCGTGCTGGACGAGGCCACCTCGCTGATCGACCCGCGGGCCGCCCGCGACCTGGAGCGGTCGCTCGCGGCCGTGCTGGAGGGCCGTACGGTGATCGCCATCGCGCACCGGCTGTACACGGCGCACGACGCCGACCGGGTGGCCGTGGTGGAGGACGGCCGGATCAGCGAGCTGGGCTCGCACGACGAGCTGGTGGCGGCGGGCGGCGCCTATGCCGCGCTGTGGGACAGCTGGCACGGCACCGCCCGCTGAGTCAGCTCACGTTCAGCGACTTCTTGAGGAAGTCGAGCTGCAGGAGCAGCAGGTTCTCGGCGACGACCTCCTGCGGCGTCATGTGGGTGACGCCCGACAGGGGAAGCACGGTGTGCGGGCGGCCGGCCGCGAGCAGGGCCGACGACAGCCGCAGCGTGTGCGCGGCGACCACGTTGTCGTCGGCCAGGCCGTGGATCAGCAGCAGCGGGCGCTCCAGCTTCTCGGCATCACCGAGGAGCGACGACCGCTCGTAGTGCCCCTCGTCCGGGTGGCCGAGGTAGCGCTCGGTGTAGCAGGTGTCGTACAGCCGCCAGTCGGTGACCGGCGCACCCGCGACGGCGGCGTGGAACACGTCCGGGCGGCGCAGCACCGCGAGCGCGGCCAGGTAGCCGCCGAACGACCAGCCCCGGATCGCCACCCGCGACAGGTCGAGGTCGCCGGGGTGCAGGGCCGCCACGCCCTGGAGGGCGTCCACCTGGTCCTGCAGCGAGATCGTGAAGTCGTGCAGCATCTCCCGCTCGAAGGCCGGCCCGCGTCCCGGCGTGCCCCGTCCGTCGGCCACGATCACCGCGAAGCCCTGCTCGGCCCACCACTGGGACTCCAGGAACACCCGCCGGGCCGACAGCACCCGCTGGGCGTGCGGCCCGCCGTACGGATCCATCAGGACGGGCAGCGGACCGGAGCCGGGCACGTGCCAGGAGGGCAGCAGGACCGCCGTGGACAGCTCGCGCGAACCCGCGCGGACGAGCGACACGCGCGGCTCCAGCCCGGGGCGCTCGGCGAGGGACTTGACGGACACCGAACCGATGGTCACCGTCGTGCCCTCGGTGTCGAGGCTCTGCCGGGCCACGAGCGTCACGCCGCCCGCGCGGCGGCCGGTGTGGACGCCCGGTTCGGTGGTCACCGGGCTGATGGTGCCCGCCGAGTACGTCCACAGGTGGACCTCGCTCGGGTCGCCGTTCGCGGAGAAGAGCACGGTGTCGCCGTCGACGTCGAGCACCGCCCGGACCTGCAACGACGGCGGGGTGACCGGCTTGTCGCCGACCACGAGGCGGTGACCGCCGTCGCAGTCGGCGACCCAGACGAGGGTGCCGTCCGACAGGCGGGCCGGGACACCGGCCACGATGTCCACCCAGGCGGGGTCGGTGTCCTCGCGCAGGAGGGTCGTCTCGCCCGTGCCGGGATCGACCGACAGCAGGCGCATGGTCCGCTGGTCGCGCGAGAGCGTGACGATCGCGAGACCGTGGGCGTCCCAGGCCGCCGTGACCAGGTACTCCTGCTCGAACGGCACCGCCGTACGCGCGCCGTCCAGGCCGATGACGTGCAGCGTGACCTCGGCGTTGGCCGTGCCGGCGGCGGGATAGCGCTGCGGGACGGGCTGACGGCCGGGGTTGGCCGGGTCGGCGATGTGCCACAGGGCCACCGGCGACTCGTCCACGCGCGACACCAGCAGCCGGTCGCCGGACGGCGACCACCAGTAGCCGCGCATCCGCTCCATCTCCTCGGCCGCGATGAACTCCGCGAGGCCGTAGGTGATGTGGTCGCCTTCCGGCTCGGCGAGCAGGGTGTCGGCTCCGGTGGCGAGCTCCAGCACGTGCAGCGCCCCGCCCGTGACGTACGCGACCCGCGTGCCGGTGGGGTCCAGCCGGGGGTCGATGACGGGCCCGGCCGCCGGGAGCCGCCGCGACTCGCCGGAGGCGAGATCGGCCAGGTAGAGGTCGCCCGACAGCGCGAAGACGGCCTGCCGGACCTCCCGGTCCGTGGCGTACGCCACCACGCCGCCCGCCGACTCACGCGACCGCTCGCGGCGGGCGCGCTCCTCCGGCGGCAGGTCCTCGTCGGCGGCGCCCAGGGTGAGCGGGTCGACGACGAGCCGCTCGGCTCCGGACGCGACGTCCAGCTCCCACAGGCAGGTCACCGGATCCGTGCCCGACCTCGTTCTGAGGAAGGTCACCCGACCGCCGTCAGGGGAGATCGTGAAGTTGCGCGGCACCCCGAGGGTGAAGCGCCGGGTCCTGGCATGCAACCGTGGGAAGCTCTCCGTCATAGCTCCTCATACTGCCAGCACAAGGGCACTACCCTCGGAGGCATGACTGACCGTCGCCTGCTGCTCGTGCACGCCCACCCCGACGACGAGACGATCGGCACCGGGGCGACCATGGCCAAGTACGCCGCCGAGGGCGCGCACGTGACGCTCGTGACCTGCACCCTGGGGGAGGAGGGCGAGGTCATCCCCGCGGAGCTCGCCCACCACGCGGCCGACAGGGACGACACCCTCGGCCAGTACCGCATCGGCGAGCTGGCCTCCGCGTGCAAGGCGCTCGGCGTCACCGATCACCGGTTCCTGGGCGGGGCCGGCCGCTGGCGCGACTCGGGCATGATGGGCGCGGCGACCAACGACCGTCCCGGCTGCTTCTGGCAGGCCGACCTCGACGAGGCCGCGGGCGAGCTGGTCACGGTGATCCGCGAGGTCAGGCCCCAGGTCCTCGTCACCTACGACGAGAACGGCTTCTACGGCCATCCCGACCACATCCAGGCGCACCGCGTCGCCTGGCGGGCCTTCGAGCTGGCCGCTGACCCCGCGGTCCCCGGCGGGGAGCCGTGGCGGATCGCGAAGTTCTACCTCACCGCCATGCCGAAGTCGGTGCTGCTGCGGACCATGGAGACCATGCGCGAGGCCGACGTCGACTTCTGGGTGCCGGAGTCCGCCGACGACATGCCGGGCTGCGCGGACGAGGACGTCACGACGGAGATCGACGCCCGGCCGTACGTCGAGGCCAAGCTCGACGCGATGCGGGCGCACGCGACGCAGATCGCCGTGGACGCGCCGTGGTTCGCGCTGTCCAACAACGTCGGCCAGCAGGCCCTCGGGGTCGAGCACTTCATCCTGCGCGCGGGGGTTCCCGGGCGGCCGGGCATCGGCGCTCCGCCCGAGGTCGGCGGCCTGGGCGAGCCGTACAACCGGGAGACCGACCTGTTCGCCGGCATCGCCTGAGTTGTCGCCTGAGATGTCGGCTAAGTTGGGCGGTATGACCCAGGAGGCGCAGTTCGGCGCCGAACCCCCCGAGGACGTCCCCGGCCCGCTGGCCGGGGTCGTGACCGGCGCGGCGTACGGCGTGCTCTTCCTGCTGGGCGTCGTGCTCGGCGTCGTCGGCGGCTTCCAGCACGCGTGGTACGCCGGGCAGGTGCCGGTCGCCGCGATCGCCTGGCTGGCGGTGCTGTTCGCCGTGCCGTACGCCATGGGCAGGCTGATGGGCGGCAAGCTGGCCGCGCTCGTCCCCGCCGTCGGCTGGCTCCTCGTGTCGTTCCTGCTGGCCACGCCGCAGCCGGCGGGCGACCTCGCCGTCGCGGGCAACTCGGCCGGCTACTGGTACCTGTACGGCGGGGCCGTCGCCGTCGCGGCGGCCGTGGTCGTCACGCGCTCCACCGGTTCCTGGCTGCTGAAGTCGTACGGCCGCGCGTGAGCTTGTTCGGGCGGGACCGGTCGCGGATCCTGGGGACATGCGACGGTCGCACCGGGTCCGGCAGGTCATCAACTACGTCAACCTCTCCACGCCTCTCGGGCTGCTGATCGCGCGGATCGGCGGAGCCCGCACCCGCAGAGGGGAGCGCGGCCTCGTCTACGCCCACGGCTACCGCATCCCCTTTCCCGTCGCGGGGGCGTTCACCGTGGGCAACGTGATCCTCACCAAGCACGGGGAGGGGTATCTCACCGGCTGCCTGCTCGATCACGAGTCCCGTCACGCCAGCCAATACGCGTTCTGCGTCGGCCTGCCCATGCTCGTGCTGTACGTGCTCGCCTCGGCCGTCTCGTACGCCGTCTGCGGCCACCCGGCCTCGTGGAACCTCTTCGAACGGATGGCCGGTCTCGACGATGGCGGTTACCCCCGGGTGCATCCACGGTGGAGGAGATCGCGGTCCGTCTGAGGGCGGAGGCGAGGTGACCGGAATAGGCCGGTCGTAGGAGGAATATTTCCGGTCCTGTGGGGATCATGGAGAACGGAAGGGAGTTCCCCATGTCGCAAACGATCCAGCCGGAAAGCCCTGAGGTCCCAGTTTCTTCGGTTTCTCCCGTTTCTCCCGTTCCCTCCGTTCCGGTAGCGCCGCCGGCGCCGACCGTGCCGACGGGACCCCGCCGGTGGCCGTCCAGCTTCGCCGACAGGCTGACCGCCCCTCTCCCGGACTTTCGCGAGGTCACGAGCGTCATGTGGCACGGGCAACTGCGGCCCGACATCGGCGACAGCGACCAGATTCCCGTCCACCGCGTCGGCCTGCCCCGCGCCGCCGCGACCGAGACCGTGGTGACCTGGGTCGGCCACGCGACGTTCGTCCTCCAGATCGGCGGGCTGACCGTGCTGACCGACCCGGTGTGGTCCCGCAAGATCCCCGGCGTGCGCCAGCGGCTGACCCCTCCCGGCGTCGCCTGGTCCGACCTGCCCAAGGTCGACGCGATCGTGATCAGCCACAACCACTACGACCACTTGGACGCGCCGACGATCCGCCGCCTGCCGAGGGACACGGCGGTCTTCGTGCCGGCCAGGCTCGCGGGGTGGTTCCGGCGGCGCGGCTTCCGCGACGTGACCGAACTGGACTGGTGGGAGTCGGCCCGTCTCGGCGACGTGACGTTCGACTTCGTCCCGGCCCACCACTGGAGCCGCCGTACGCTGTGGGACACCTGCCGCACCCTGTGGGGCGGATGGGTGCTCACCTCCCGCGACCACCGGGTCTACTTCGCCGGCGACACGGCCTACGGAGAGCGGTTCGCCCAGATCGGCGAGCGCTACCCGGGCATCGATTTGGCTCTCATGCCGGTCGGGGCCTACGAGCCGCGCTGGTTCATGAAGGTCTCGCACGTCGATCCCGCCCAGGCCGTGCAGGGGTGCCTCGACGTGGGCGCGCGACGGATGGCCACCATGCACTGGGGCACATTCGTGCTGTCGGGCGAGCCGCTGCTGGAGCCCGTACGCGAGGCCCGCGCCGTGTGGGAGTCGCGCGGCCTCGACCCCGCCGACCTGTGGGACCTCGCCGTCGGCGAGAGCCGTACGCTCCCCTGACGGGCTGGCGCTCCGGGCGGTCCTGGCAGAATGCCGGCATGAGCTTCGCGACCGCCGATCTCTACGACGCCCACGGTGACGCGCTGCGCAGTTGCGTCACGCAGTTCCGCTCGTACGGCGCTCGCACGCGGTTCTCCGGGCAGATTTCGACGGTGCGCTGCCTGGAGGACAACGCGCTCGTGAAGCAGGTGCTCGCGACGCCGGGCGGAGGGCGCGTGCTGGTGGTCGACGGCGGCGGGTCGCTGCGGACCGCGCTGCTCGGCGACATGATCGCGGCCTCGGCCCTGAAGAACGGCTGGGCCGGCGTGGTGATCAACGGCGCCGTCCGGGACACGGCCGCCCTGGCTCGTCTCGACCTCGGCGTCAAGGCGCTCGGTTCCAACCCCCGCAAGAGCGCCAAGACCGGCCTCGGAGAGGTCGACGTCCCGGTGACCTTCGGGGACGTGACCTTCACTCCGGGAGAGTGGCTCTACAGCGACGAGGACGGCATCCTGGTCAGCGACCAACCTCGTAAGTGAAGGTCCACCGGCTCCGACGCAGGCGAATGTGCGGCAGCATGATCACTCCGTACGGGCCCTGTCTCGGTTCCATGGTGATCAAGTAACGATAGGGTCACGCAACGTCGTCTGCAACCTGCTGGTTTCACGGAATGTGATCACCGCCAGGCAAGGCCCGTGCTCGGCGCCACAGCGAATCTCCGCAGCGGAGAGTACGTGCATGGATGCTTTAGAGCATGCGTTCGGGTCTAGCGGAAGGTCACCTTGTGCTTTTTTGACTGATAAGTCCAGCCATGGCGTCATAACGTGGTGGCTCAGCTTGGAGATCTTGAGCAGATCTGGAGGCGGCGAAGGAGGCGTGGATCAGTCGTGTCAGCCGCAGGCCGGCCGTGCTCCGGACGACACGAGTGCCTCCCTTCGGCGGTGACGTACGGGAGGTCTACGACGCCGCGAGCAAGCTGTGGACCGGCTCGGTCCTGTAGCCGCACTTCGTTCCCCTCACAGTGGAGATCATGTGCGTCCATCACCCCCGAAGCCGGTTCGTGCCGGCACCTTGTCGATCGCCCGGTTGATCGCCCGGATGATCGCTCTCAGCAGCGTCCTGGCCATTGCCGCTGGCCTGACCGTCGCCGTCGCCCCCGCCGGGTCGGCCGCCGACTCCATGACATACCTCGACGGGATGACAAAGGCCCGCGATGTGGCCGCAGGCGGTGGCAAGGTCTTCATCTCCGGGGATGACCAGATCGTCGTCACCGACTCCCGCGGCACCATCACCGACACGATCACCGACCTTCCAGGCGCGTCCGGCCTCGCGATGACGCCGGACAGCACGCGGATGTTCGTGGCGCTGAGCGGCGCGCAACAAGTGATCGAGCTCGACACGGACTCCCTCGCCGTTATCCGGCGGATAGATGTGGCTCCTCACCCGTGTCCGTCGAACCTCACGCTGTCCGCTGATCGGCTGTGGGTCGGCTACGGCTGCGGCAACACATTCAACGGCGGCGTTTTCGGCCTCGATCTGTCGACTGCCTCACCGGAGCCGGCGCCGGTTGTGAGCAACATCTACAACGCCCCGCTCGTCGCCGCCGCCGGGGGCACCCTCGTCGTCGGCGAGACCGGCCTCAGCGCGTGCGACCTCATGGTGTACGACGTGAGCGGCACGACGGCCACCCAGCGAGGCGTCATCAACGGCTCCGAAAATTCCTTGGTCATATCCGACCTGGCGCTCACCTCGGACGGGTCGGTGGTCATCCTGAACGATCTTGACGGATGGGACACCACCAGCTTGACCAGGACCCTTTCCTTCGAAGGCAGTGCCGCCTCCGTCGCGATCAGCCCCGACGGCGCTCACCTGGCGACTACCGGGATGACCAGCAGCAACATCACCATCTACGACATGGGGACGACGGCGCAGACCTACCGGGTCTCCGCCTCCTACGCCAGCCCGGTCACCGGTACGCTCGCCTTCTCGGGCACCGACGTCTTCGCCGTGCTGGAGGAGTCGACGTCCCAACGGCGACTGCGCCTGTGGCGCGCGGAAGGCGCCACACTTCCGGGATCCACGCTGGAGCTGGCGACTCCGTCCACAGGCACCGCCCTCGTTCCGGTCACCGCGACGGGCAGGCTCACGCAGGCGGACGGCTCGGCTCCCGGGCCGCAACCCCTCGTGGTGACCCGGAAACTTCCCGACGGCACCAGCACCACGATTCCGGGCGTGACAACCTCCCCGGACGGCGCGTTCACCTTCACCGACACCCCACCGGTCTCTGGAGCGATCACGTACGAGGTGCTCTGGAACGGCAACGCGGACTTTCGATGGAGCCGGGCCTCCGCAACCGTCACCGTGGCCAGGCACCCATCCTCGATCACCTTGTCCGGACCCACGACCGGGGTGGTCGGCAAACAACTCTCGTTCAGCGGCGTACTGGACGCAGGCGATCAAACGCCTCCATCGGGCGCCCTGCTCGTGGTGTACCGGACCGTCTCTGGCGGAAACCTGCAGTTGGTGGGGACGGTGAACACGAACAGCGAGGGATCGTTCGGCTTTGTCGACACCCCCACTGCGGGCGGTGAGCACGTGTATGAGGTCCGGTGGGACGGCACGAACGTCTTCATGTACACAAGCGGCACGCACAACGTCACGGTCCGAGGGCGCCCGTAATCCGTTGAGGCAAGGAGATCCCTGACTCTGTGGAAAGCGCTGCCCTGGGCGATATGCATCGTCCCAGGGCAGCGCGCGTGCAGAGCATGAGCCAGCAGAGATCAAAAGCCCCGAACGACACGTCATTCGGGGCATTCTTGCTGTTCAGAGCCGGTGGTCGGCGGTCACCTTGTCATCAGAATTCATGTCCCTCGGGAAGATTCGAACGCCGTACAGGCCCTAGATCCGCACCCGTCTGATCCGGGCCGGGCGGGCCGGGTGGTAGGTGAAGGCCCAGCGGTCTGTGCCGATCTTGTGGCGGGTGTAGTGGTCGGGGTTGTGGTAGCGGTCGCGGTTGTGGAACTGGCAGGCGGGGCCGAGCAGTGTGAGGTCGGTCAGGCCGCCGGTGCTCCAGTTGTCGGCGTGGTCGATCTGGCACCTGGTGGCCGGCAGC